>CACLDI010000004.1 GCA_902605605.1 uncultured Pelagibacteraceae bacterium | reverse complement strand
TGCCTCTTTCATAATTGTGAATTCAGAATGCACACCTCCTTTAGTATTTAAAGCATGACATAAATTTATTCTGCCAATTTTTTTTGGTAGTTTATTTGCAACTAAAAAATCTAAAAATTCCTCAGCCTTAGGTCCTCTTATTCTGCATTTGGCAAATGCTGTCATATCTAACAAACCAACATTTTCTTTAACATTTTTACACTCTTTTTTAATTGCATCGAACCATTTTGATCGTCTAAACGACCAATCATCTTTTTGTTCCATGCCATCAGTTGCAAAAAAGTTTGGTCTTTCCCAACCAAATTTTTGTCCAAAAACCGCACCCAGATTTTTCATTCTTTCATAACAAGGTGCTGTTCTTAACGGTCTTGCTGCTGGTCTTTCTTCATCAGGATAATGAGTGATAAAAACATGGCTATACGCTTCCTCATTTTTTGCTTTTAAATATGATTTAGTTGCATAATTTCCATAACGTCTTGGTTCAACTCCCAACATATCAATAGTAGGTTCTCCGTCTACAATCCACTCTGCTAACTGCCATCCAGCTCCACCTGCTGCAGTGATCCCAAAACTGTGTCCTTCATTAATCCAAAAATTTTTTAAACCCCAAGCTGGGCCAACTATTGGATTTCCGTCGGGTGTATAACATATTGCGCCATTATAAACTTTTTTTACACCAACTTCTCCAAAAGCTGGCACACGGTGAATAGCTCCTTCGATATGTGGAGCCAATCTATCAAGATCTTCTTGAAACAATTCGTACTCTGAGTTTTTTGATGGACCTTCAACATAACAAGCTGGTGCACCATCTTCATAAGGTCCTAATATTAATCCACCTGCTTCTTCTCGCATATACCATCGACTATCACTATCCCTAAGAACTCCCATTTCAGGAAGACCTTCTTTTTTTCTCTTTTGAATTTCAGGATGAGGTTCAGTTACAATATATTGATGCTCAACTGGAATTACTGGAATATCTAAACCTACCATTTCACCAGTTTGTCTTGCAAAATTACCAGAACATGAAATTACATGTTCACATTCAATTGAACCTTTATCTGTTTCTACTATCCAGCCGTCTTTAGTTTGTTTCATACTCATTACGGCTGTATTTCTATAAATTTCTGCTCCTCTATTTCTTGCACCAGTTGCTAAAGCTTGAGTTAAATCAGCTGGCTGAATATATCCATCTTCTGGGTGTTGTATTGCGCCAACTAAATCATCTGTATGACACAATGGCCAAATTTCTTTTACTTGTTGAGGAGTTAAAAATTTTACATCCACTCCAATAGTTTGTGCAACACCAGCATATTGATGATACTCATCCATTCTATCTTTGGTGCTAGCTAATCTAATATTTGAAACGACACTAAATCCAACATTCTTTCCCGTTTCTTCCTCTAAAGTTTTGTAAAGATTAACTGCATACTTGTGAAGCTGTCCAACTGAGTAGCTCATATTAAACAAAGGTAGTAGGCCAGCAGCATGCCAAGTAGAACCTGAAGTTAATTCTTTTCTCTCAACTAGAACAACATCAGACCAGCCTTTTTTTGCAAGATGATAAAGAGCACTTACTCCAACAACTCCACCACCAACTACTACAACTTTAGTTTTTGTTTTCATTATCAGACTCCTACTAAATTTTTAATTATTACGAAACAAAAATTTAGGTTAATAATCAAATTGAGCTTCCAAGAGGAATAGGGCTTGATACCATTGTGGTTAGCCAACAATCTTTTAATAATCCTTCTTCAGTGTATTTTTCAACTTGCCAATTGAATTTGTGATAAATTTTATTCTTATCAAGTATAATTACCTCAAATTGAACCGATTTATTACTACCTCCAACCTCAGTGATTGTATGACTTAAATGATCAATCATCATTTGATAAGAGGCACCTTTAATCATCCTTTTAAAATTATTTAAAGGTCCTGTAACCTTCTTATTATTAGGATGAGCAAAATTCCATGTTTGCTCAATACCGCTATCCTTAAATTCGAGATCGTTTTGTTGCAACCCACTTAGTTGAATTTTTACCACTTCTTTTGGAGTAATAGCACTACTTGGATTAAGTAATTCAGCTTTAGAAAAAGAAATAGTTATTAAAAGTAATATTAGTACTTTAAAAATATTTATCATTTAAGAAGTATTTATTCTGAAGTTTTGTATTTACTATTATTTACTATAAATACAAAAAATATTGGAAGAATTAATGTCAAAAGTGTCACAACAATTAACAAAATCCCAAGTTCAGAGTAATCAGCTGTTGTTTGAATTTCACCACTTACTTTATCCTTAACTTCTCTAGTAACTGTAAATATTTCATTTAAATATTTTGTTCCTAACGCACTTGCTGACAATGCAAGGTTGGTGAAGGAGGCAAAAACTGCAAAAAAAGTTGCTTTTAAATGAGATGGAGCATTTTTTGCTATCCAAGCAAGTAATGGAATCATTGATACTTGACCCAAAGGAGATTCAAGAGCTGTATTAATTAAAGCAATAAACTTAGCATCAACCACTCCTCCAGTTAATGAAGATGTCCAATTATGAAAGCCATAGTACATTCCAACACTTGGTAAAAATAAAATTGCACCTGCAATACTTAAAACAACAATTATTTTGGCAATTGAATTATTTGCCATAAATGGTCTTAACAAAACAATCCCTGCTAAAGTTAAAATTGATGCAAGTAATGATAAAATTGAAAAAAACTGTTCATTAAATCCAAGTTGATCAATTTCAAACCAAGTTAAACCTGGTCCAGGTCCTGGCATTGCTCTAAAAATAAATATAATTACAGCTGTACCAACTATTGTTAATCTTAATTCCTGAGGTAGTTCTTTAATAAGTTTAAACATTAAAAATAAAATAATTATTACTGAGCCTATGAAAACAATCTCTTGTGCAAATGGTACGTTAAAGGATCCTACCGAGAGTGTGAAAATTACAAAAACTACACTACCACCTAAAATCCACCAGTTTATCTCTGTTTTTTCATTTCCTCTTTCTTCCTTAAATTCTAATCCTTGAGACTTCAAGATATTGATTTTTTTTTGTCTTAAGTAATTTGCTAAAATTACACCAAAGATCGAAACTAGAGGTATTACAAGAGCGTATAAATAAATTGTTCCATATAAATTTATTTTTTCAGATTGCTCTAAACTTTCAACATCTCTAAATAAAATGACATTTACTAATGCCACAAAAACTGTTCCACCTATTATTGCAAAACGACCGAGAGTTTGCATTGTAGTATGCATTATTTTTACTTGATCTTTGCTATAATCTGTTCCCTGTTCATCTGATAAAGGAACTGCTTCAACAGTCATTGCATCTGCAACTACATCCTGAACGACATATCCAACTGGAGCTAAAATGACACTTATTACAAACCAAGTTTCGACAGAAAATATTTCTGACATAGTTTCTGTATGAATAATTAACCCATACATAATCATCAAGCTTAAGGCTATTAGGCTGGCCCCTAAATAAACCATATAGTTTTTTCTTTCCCATATAAGATCAACAAGATGTCCTAAAGGCATTTTTAGTGCCCAAGGTATCCCTGCCCAAAATCCAAGTCCTGCTAGAAATGCAGCTGATAAATTTAAATAATCTTTAACGAAGAAAGTTCCAACTATTCCAGTCAAACCTGAAATACCTGCAGCCATATAGACCATTAATGGAGGAAGATAAGTCCATTTAAATTCTCGTCCTAAATCTAAGAAAGTGCTATCTAAAAATTTTAATACTTTGTTCATTAGTCACTAAGAACTGGAAAGGCTTGTCTTATTTTTAAGAAATGTTTTTGATATTCCATTTTGGTGCATTTATTTTCAATATATTCTATATGATTTTTTTCAACTAACACTTTTGCATTTTCGTCACGTATTCCAAGTTGCAACCATAAAACTTTAGCACCAATTTTCACAGTGTCCTCTGCAATTGCCAATACTTCTCTAGAGGGTCTAAATACATCAACAATATCTATATTTTTTTTTATATCTGTTATTTTAGCATATACCTCTTCGCCCAAAATTTTTTGACCTTTAGCAGATGGGTTAACTGGAAAGACTTTATACCCATATTTCTGCATATACTTCATCACAATAGTAGATGGTTTAGTTTGATCATTACTAACACCTATCATAGCTATAGTTTTGTATTTTGAGAGAATATCTTTGATCTGACTCATAATTATTTATCACTTTTGATTTGTTCTTCGCAAAATTTTTTTGCCTCATCTAAATCAGTAATTTTAGTTTCAGACAATTTTTGGCTCGCAGCTAAACACGCATCCACAGCTCTTTTGGTGTTATAATCATTAAAATTAAAAACTATAAACATTCCAAAAATAATTAAGATTATGATGAAAAAATTTTTTTTATTCATCATTATTTATTTTTCCAGACAGGTTTCCTTTTTTCTAAAAAAGCTGAAATACCTTCTTTAGCATCCATTGCCATCATGTTAACAGTCATCATTTTACTAGTATGTGCGTATGCTTTTCTTAAAGGCATCTCTAATTGTTTGTAAAAAGTTTGTTTACCTATCTTTATTGTTAAATTAGATTTAGATGCTATTTTTTTAGCAATACTAAGTACTTCTCTCTTTAGTTTTTGTTTTGAGAAGCAGTCATTTATTAATCCTATTTCTTTTGCATAATTTGCTTTTATTGGGTCGCCAGTTAACAACATTTTCATCATAGGCTTTCGATTAATTTTCCTACTTACAGCAACCATAGGTGTACTACAAAATAATCCGATATTTACTCCTGGAGTTGCAAATAAAGCGTCTTTTGTACTATACGCTAGATCGCAACTTGCAACTAACTGACAACCAGCTGCAAAAGCAGCACCGTGGACTTTTGCTATTACAGGTTTTCTACCTTCTACAATTTGAAGCATAACTTTTGAGCAAAGATTAAAAAGTTTTTGATATCTGTCTCTTTTTTTTAATCCTCTTACCTCTTTTAAATTATGACCTGCACTAAACCCTTTGCCTGCGCCTTCTATTATTATAACTTTGACTTTATTGTCAGCATCTAATTTTTTTAATGCTTTTAATAAGTCAATAAGATTTTTAAATGATAATGAATTATATGTTTTTGGTTCATTAAGTATTATTGACGAAATTTCACTATTAATTTTTATAATTTTAATGTTACTAGTCATTATAGCTATTTAAGTTTGCCCTCTTCTCTCATTTTGGCTCTAATTTTTGTCGCTGAAATTTTTTGAGTTTCTTCATCTAATACTATTTCTTCTATTTTGTATCCAACTCCTCTGCCATAACAAATATTGGTAATATTTGGCACTACCATAATTTTAAACCTACCTTCAAATTCTGGGTTTAATCTATCTTCTATATTTTTTTTCACTGTCTCAAAATCAAATGGATTATCGTCTACACCTTGTACATCTCTTATTTGAATACAAACTTGACCTGTTTTTTTAATAATTTCCTTAAATAAAGTATAATGACCATCATGAAATGGTTGCCATCTTCCAAGCATTTGTGCTGTTGGTTTTTTATTATCCCATTGATATGTCATTTTTTGATCTCCTTAACGATTTTTAAAGCCCAATTCTTAGCATCTTGAGTAGTAACATGGTAATTAAATGTTTTTGGCTTTACAAACATTTGATTAGTATCATCAAAACGTCCTTCTTTAATTGTATCTACCCAAATTATGAAATCTGCTGGGAATAAGCTTCTCGCTTCTGGAGTGGGTGCTATGAAATCTGCAATAACATAATGACCTTCACCTTTTAACTTTAGGGCGAACTCAGCCATTCTTTTTGCTTGTCTAATCCTTCCCTCTTTTGAGAAATCCCAATCATCTGCTGCTTTTCTTACTTCGTCAGCATTTAATCTTTTAGCATTCAAATACGGCGCTATTTCATTTGCTAAAGTTGTTTTACCTGCACCAGGTAATCCCATTACCAAAATTATTTTCATTTTACTTTATACAGTCCTAACCAAGCATTTACATCTTTACTCGCTATATAATCAGATTTAAAAAATTCCATTTCTGACCATTTGTTGTTTGCTTTTAAATCTAAAATTTTTTTATCAAAACCGTAGTCTTTATAAATTCCTTCGTTAATTGTAAAACAAATTAAACCACCAGGTTTTGTTATTCTTATAAATTCATCTAATGCATCAGATTTCACGTGTCCAAACGTAAAAGTTCCAACACACATTACACTATCATAAAGATTATCACTTAATTCAATACGTTTGTTTAAATCAATCTTAAATAATTTTTGATATAAATTTTTTGGTACCGTGTCTAATAACTTTTGTGAAAGATCAGCACCATGAAAGTTTTCATAACCAAATTTTTTAAGTTGTAGTCCTACTAATCCAGTTCCACATCCTGCATCAAAAAAAAGTGCATCTTTATTAACTAGATATTTTTTTATTACTTCAACAGTTTCTTTGGGACCTGTATAGTTCCAGTCAACCATATCTCTATTATATTTATCCTCTTCTCCCCATTCATCGTAATACCTCATTACTTCCTCAGTAGTCTTGAGTTTATAAATTGGAACTTTATTACCCACATCTTTTAGTGCCATAAAATTTTATCCTATTAAATTATGAGCTATCCATTTGTGAAATTGATGGGTCGGTTGATCCATTATTGGTGAAAAATTTCCTCCATTGTAAACAGGTGAATTTCTACCCTCTTGCATCCCTTCAACTGCATTTATATCTTCTAACATTACATCTTTCCAAAATTTTAAATTTTGTTTTCTCATTTCTTTTAATTGTTCACCGTTTGCACTCTCTTCTCCAATATAATACATTTGCATATGTTCTTTTGTTTTATTCATTGCTAAAGGTTCTAGCCAAAAAACATAAAAATGATCTACATGCAAACCAATCATAACATTTGGGAATAGAGCTATGTATTCAGAATTTTTTAACATACTTTTTTCCCAATTAGGAAATGTATCAAAAATTTTATTACCTTTAACAATTTGATCATATTTTTTACTTCCTTGTCCGGCAAATCGATTTGGTAAACCTTGAATGTGATAATGATCATTAATGTTAGATATTTTATTTAGTTCAGGATGAATTGTTGGCAAATGATAGCTTTCGCAATAATTTTCTATAGCAAATTTCCAATTGGTTTTTACTTCTAGGCTGAAGTAACCATAGTCATCTGATTTTACTATTAAACTTTGATCATCTTTATTTATGAATTTCGACCATCTTTCTTCGAGAGGTTTGATGTACTGGTCAAAATCTAACTCATTTGAGTTAATATTTACAAATATTATATCCATCCAAAGATTAGTTTTAACTTCTTTTAAATTACTCTTTGTTTTATTGAAGTTTGTAGACTGATGATTATTTAGGCCACCAATATGAGGAGTTGCAACTAATTTTCCACTAAAATCATAAGCCCAAGAATGATAAGGGCATCTAATAACATTTTTTAACTTGCAAGCCTTATCCAGAAGTTTAAATCCCCTATGACTACAGACATTGTGAAAAACTCTTACATCCATATTTTTGTCTCTGATTAATATCAAAGGAATCCCGAGTAGATTGTAGGGTTTGGCATCTCCAATTTTTGGAATTGAGCTTCCAACCCCAATTGCTGTCCATTTATTATAAAAAATTTTTTCCTTTTCGTGAGCCAAATAGTCTTGATTTGTATAGCACTCATTAGGCAAGCCATTTGCCACTTCTATTGGCTTGTCTACATTGTTGATTTTTTCAATATCTAGTATCTTTGATAAGGGTAAATTTTTAAGATTCTGATGCACAAAAAAAATTATCATTCGCATAAATTTTGGCAACAAATTTCACTAAGATAGATAGATGAATTTCTTTGACAGCTTTTTGAAAACAGATAATGATCTAAAAAAAATGAATTTTTCTCTAGAAATTGGACCAAAGACGGAAGTTGATGTAGTCCCTGCATTAAGTGATGTTTACATCACTATGTTGCCAGGTGGAGATTATAGAGAAACTGCAGAAAAGGCTTCTGAACTTGTTAGAAAAGGATTTAATCCAGTGCCTCACTTTCCAGCTCGATCGATGCAAGATGAAAAGGAACTTAAAGATTATGTTTCCAGATGTAAGGACGGTGGAGTTAAACAAGTTTTAATTATTGGTGGCGGTAGAGAGCCTGCAGGAAAATTTGACAGTTCATTTCAACTTTTAGAAACAGGATATTTCGAAAAAATGAAAATAGGAATAGCTGGACATCCTGAGGGGAGTCCTGATATATCCGACTCAGAATTAGAAAAAGCTATGATAGATAAAAAGCCTTACGCTGATTATATAGTAACTCAATGGTTACTTGATCCTCAGCCTATTATAGATTTTATTTCTAAACAAAGCGTACCAGTGCATGTTGGAATTACTGGGCCATTAAAAATATCTAGCTTAATCAAGTTTGCTAATATTGTTGGGGCAAAAAATTCTATTAACTTTCTTAAATCTAATTTTACTAAGGCGTTAGATTTATTGAAACCTAAAGACCCTAATGATTTAATTGGGAAAGTTAAATCGCATACTGATAACTTCCACATTTATACATTCGGCGGCTTGAAGGAAACTAACAAGTGGTTGAAGGAGAATAGTTATGTCTAATGAGTTTGACTATACTAAATTAAAACATGTTACTTCTGTTGATCAATCAGACAGAGAAGTACCATACAATTTAAGACAAAGTGGGCCAACAAAAGTTGAAATGTTAATTTCAACGAGAGTGAGAAAATCACCGTATTGGCATTTATCAATGCAGGCAGGATGTTGGAGAGCAACTGTCTATAATCGTATTTATCATCCAAGAGGTTATGTAAAACCTGAAGATGGTGGAGCAATGGTAGAATATGATGCGATTGTTAATCATGTAACTATGTGGAATGTTGCTGTTGAAAGACAAATAAGAGTAAAAGGTCCAGACGCAGAAAAATTTACTGATTATGTAATAACACGAGATGCAACTAAAATTTCTCCAATGAGAGCAAGGTATGTAATTTTATGTAATGCTTATGGGGGTGTTTTAAATGATCCAATTCTATTAAGAATTTCTGAAGATGAATTTTGGTTTTCTTTATCAGATTCTGATATTGGAATGTATTTACAAGGTGTAAATGCAGATGGAAGATTTAATTGCACAGTAGAAGAGATAGATGCATGTCCAGTTCAAATCCAAGGACCCAAATCAAAATCTTTAATGAAAGACCTTTGTGGAGATCAAGTAGACTTTGATAACATGCCTTTTTATGGATTGGCGGAAGCAAATATAGGGGGAAGAAGTTGTGTTATTTCACAGTCTGGTTTTTCTGGGGAGGCTGGTTATGAAATATATTTAAGAAATGCAACTCTATATGCTGAAGATATGTGGAATTCTGTTCTTAAAGCAGGAAAAAAACATAACCTCATGGTTATTGCACCAGCACACCATAGAAGAATTCAAGCAGGTATTCTTTCTTGGGGACAAGACATGGACCAGCAACATAATCCTTTTCAGTGTAACCTGGGATATCAAGTTTCTTTATCTGGAAAAGGAGAGTGGAATAAAAAAGGAGATTATGTAGGAAAATCAGCTTTAGAAAAAATGAAATCAGATCTTGTTAATGGAAAAAAACCTTATAAACTTCAATTAGTTGGTTTAGAGTTTGGTGGTAAACCAATTGAAGATTATGCACCTGATTTTTGGTTAGTTTCCCCTGAAAGTGGTGGTGATCCTGTAGGATTTATTACTTCTCCTTGGTATCATCCTGAAAAAAAACAAAACATTGCAATGGGATATGTGCCATTTGATGGAACTTTAAACGCGAATGGCTTTCCAAAAGGTAAGGTTGGGACAAAATTTAAAGTGCACTTACCTGAACAATACTCTGAAAAAGCTGGAGTTCCAGTTGACGCAGTTGTAGTTGATATTCCATTTAAAGAATCTTTTAACGCTAACACAAGAGAAGTTGTTAAAGGCTAAAAATATTATGGGGAAGTTAAGTTTAGCTTCCCCTCAAAATCAATGACAAAAGGGTTTTTAATTGTAATTTGCATTACTATTACGATTGCTTTAATAGTATTTCCCTTGATAGTCTCTTATAACGCACAAAAAAACAAAAAGAAAAAAAATTAATGTTTGGAGAATTTTTAAATATAATTTTTAAATCAATAAAATTAGATAAAACACTTTATTCAGATAATAAAAATTTTACTGAAGCTTCAATTTATTTTGCAGGTATTATAATGATTTTAGATGGTATAGCTGGGGCAGTTGCAGCAAATACAATCATTAAAACTGCAGTTGCAATGTCTGGCATTACTGCAATTATTACTTGGTTGATTTGGGCAATTTTTATTTATGTTATAGGTGTAAAACTTTTTCCAGATAAACAAACTAAAGTTTCATTTAAAAAAGTTTTAACAGCCGTTGGTTATGCACATGCTCCGGGACTACTAAGATTTTTTGCAGTAACACCAGACTTAATGATACCAATAATTTTTCTTACACAATTTTGGATATTTGCAGGTTTAATTATCTCAACAAAACAAATTTTAAATTTAAAATCTAATTTCAAATCTTTTGGAATTGTTCTTTTATCTTTCTTAATTATAGCTTTTTTATCTATTTCTTTTGTGATGAGCAGAATGAATATGCTGCCAGTTAATCAAATAAGTTAAAGTGGAAAAATAGTTTTTGAAACCCTACAAGATTTACAAAGTTTGAACCCTGTCATTATAAGATTTTGAAATACACTTTCATCCTCTTTTCTACATTCATCACAGATATTATCTAAATCATTGCTATTATTATCTTTAAAATCTTTATCTAAATCTTTAGTCATTATCTGTTAAACCTGCTCCAGCAGCACCTTTTTTTAGACTATCAGTTTCTTCCACAAAAGTATTCTCAGATAATTTATATAAACTTGTCCATTCATCTTCATTAAAGTTATCTTTATTATCAATAAAATTTATCTCTAAGTTTTTTGAATTTTTAGGAAATTTTAAATTTAGAAAATTAGAATAGATATTTACATTTAAATTTAAGAAAATCTCTTTCTCATCAAATTTAACATTAATTTTTTTTCCAATAATTTCTGAAGATCTACTCAAAAATGATAAAAAAATAATTGGGTAGGCAATGTTTGAGAAATAAATTTTTTCATAATTTTCGACTATTTTTAGTTGATCTAAAAAACTAATTCCTAAGATGATTGGGCAATAAGGATTTGAAGAAGAAGAATTTAAGTGATTTATTGAACTTAAGTTCTCATAAGTATTTTTTTTCTTATCAATAAAATAAGAGTTTAAATGTTTGATACCAGGTAAACCAAACATCTCTAATTGTCTTATACATTTTCCAATTTCCTCAGCTTCACCCCATGAAAATCCAGCAGCTTTTGATGCTCTTTTGGCCATCGTTTCAATCTCGCTTAAAGATTTCATTTTTTAATTACTTGACCCATAGACCCACTGTTCGTCATAGTTTTTTAATTCGTCAGGTAGTGGTGCTCCTTGGAACATACAAATTCTTAACCATTTATCTGATCGTGGATCAAATTTTAAGGCTCCAAAAAAAGATAGCTTTAACCTTAGCATATCTATAGGCATTATATTTTTACCAATAGTATTATCTTGTATCTCAGAGTATGGAAATTTTTCAACAATAAATACTCTCCTAACAATGTGTCTAAGCTCAGAATTTTTAGATAAAAATTCTGCAACAGTAGAATTATTTTTCGTATCTAATAATTTTTTATGCAGTTTTTTTACATCTCTAGCTATTGCAAGTGGTTGTTCTAATTCAGATCCGGCTTCTTCAAATCTATCAGCTAATCTAGGCTCCTCTTTATTCTTGGAAATAAACCAAAAATTTTGTGTATTTTGTTTTTTTTCAAAGTTTATTTTTAAAATATTTGAATATTTTTTTTCAATAATATATATTAAATCTTTAATTGTTCTGCTGGTTGGAATAGTAAAATATTTATCCTCCTCAGAACTCATCTGACTTACTAACGGATTAGTTATTTCATTATATGGTTCCATCATAATAGAAACTACATACTCAATACACTCCTCACATGCTTTCTCTTCTAACCAAAGATATATTTGGTTAAAAGGATATTCGTCTTCAAAATCAAAATTATTATCAATAAAGTGGATAAATTTTTTTATGTCTTTTAATAGATTTTTAATTTTAATTTGTTGATACTCGCTATCAGTATTCCAGCTAGTAATGTTTGTTAAAGATTTTTTAAGGCAATCAATAAATAAAACACTATCTTTTTTCTTAACTATTTTTATTTCTCTTATTTTTTTTAAGGCGATCTCTCTGCTCATTACCCAATTATTCAATAAGGTCGGATGATTTACTATAAATGGAGCCATACCTAATCCAGTAGAATTTCCAATGCCTAAATTTTTACAAATCTTTCTATCTAATACAACAGATTTACTGGGGTTTTTGTGATGAGCAACGTGGTTTACTTGATCAAATGTAAATTGCCTAACTAAATAAACTAGCATCATTTCCAATCTAAAAGGTCCATTGATTTCTTCTCTGTTCTTAATTCTAAAACGATCTGCTAAGCCAAATTTTCCAGACCCATATACTGCAGTTGTTCTGTACAAATATCCAACATTTGATAGTAATTCTAAATCTGGTTGTTTACCTTCACTTAATCTTTCAACTACATGATTGAATACTCGAACAGATTTATTTGCTCTAGACAATGTTAATTCTTTAAATGAAAGTCTACCAACTTCCTGCCTTGGTACTTCATTTTTAAGTCTATCAATATCTTTTTGAGTAGGAACACCATCATGCAATGTAAATGCTGCATCCCATTTTGTTGCAATTACTCTATCTGATCTTTCGTCATCTTTAATTTTATTTGCAAAACAAACTAGTGAATAAGTTCTTTTATCTTTCTTAAAAGAGTAGACTGCTTCTCCATAACCAAATCTATCTAGATTAAATAAATCTCTCTTGTATTCCCAGTCTTTAAATTCATTAAGAAAGCTTCTTAAAAAAGACAGTTTAGACTGATGAAATGATCCCAATCTTGACAATTTCATTATCGTGTTTGGATCTCTAAGTTGAACTTTCATAACTAAATTAATTTGTAGAAATTGTACCAGTTGTTTCCAAGTATTCCATTTGTCTCTACATCAGAAAATCCAACTTTTTTAAGACCTTTTTCGATATTTGAAAAACCCCTAGCGTCCTCAAACCATTGAGGTTGTTTGGGAAAGCCAGGTTTATTTTTATTACCTTCACCAAAATTTGTACTTTTGGACCATGTTCCATTTCTCATCCATTCAACAACACTATCAGGTTGCTGAAGGCAAAGATCAGATCCGATACCTATTTGTTTTATGTTCATTATTTCAGCTGTCATAGCAACCATCTCACAAAAACTTTCAAGGGTACAATTTGTGTTATCTTTCAAATGATGAGGATATAAAGATAATCCAAGAATACCTCCACTATCACTTAAAATTTTTAATAAATCAGACGATTTGTTTCTTTTTGCAGGATGCCAAAAATTTGGGTTTGCATGTGTTATTGCTATTGGTTTTTGACTTAACTCGATTGCGTCAATTGTACTTTTTTCAGCTGAATGTGACATGTCAATTACTACACCCACCCTATTCATTTCTTTTATGACTTCACGTCCAAAATTGGTAACTCCACTGTCTGTATTTTCATAACAACCAGTAGCTAATAATGATTGGTTGTTATAAGTAAGCTGCATAAATCGGCAACCTATTTTATGTATTTTTTCAACTAATTTTATATCATCCTCTATGGGAGAACAATTTTGGAAACCAAAAAAAATTGCTGTTTTTTTCTCTTTATTTGCCTTTTCTATATCTTTGTAGTCCCAGCCTTGAAATATTATATCTGAGTTTTCTTTAAAAAGTTTTTCCCATTTTTTAATCTCAGTTAATAACTCATTGTAATCTTCATGATAGACTATTGTAACATGAACAGCATCAAGACCTGCAGACCTATTAAACTCGAAGGTTTCTCTTGACCAATTACAATATTGAAGGTTATCAATTTTAAAATTCATATTAGTTGAACTCTAATCAATATGTTTTTTAAATACTATTAATTTTATTGAAATTTTAAGTTAATTTTGAAATAAACTAATTACTAATTCTCATGAAAAAAAATAGAAATCTAAAAGTTTCAATCGTTATGGGTAGCCAGTCTGATTATAAGACTATGCAGCTGGCAGAAAAAACCCTAAAAAAAATTGGTGTTTCTTTTGAGACAAAAATTGTATCAGCTCACAGAACTCCAAAAAGGATGTATGATTATGCTCTAAAAGCAGAACAAAATAATATAGGTGTAATTATAGCAGGAGCTGGAGGATCGGCACATTTGCCGGGTATGATCTCAGCACTTACATCATTACCAGTTCTTGGTGTACCTATCGAAAGCAAAAAATTAAAAGGCTTAGATAGTCTTTTATCAATAGCTCAAATGCCAAAAGGAATACCTGTTGGAACACTTGCTATTGGTGAAGACGGTGCAATTAATGCTGCATTACTAGCAGCATCAATAATTGCAAACCAAGATCCATCCATTAAACGTAAATTGATTAACTGGAGATCTAGTCAAGCTAAATCAGTCAAAAAAAAACCTAAGTAAAATGTCTGAAATTACTCTTGGTATTATAGGAGGTGGACAGTTAGGTAGCATGTTAGCAATTGCTGCAAAAAAATTAAACGTTAAAACTATAATTTTTTCTGACGATTCCGATGCCCCAGCTCAGAACTTTTGTAATGAATTTATTTCTGGAAATTATGATGACAAGGAGAAAGTTAGTGATTTTGTTAATCAAGTTGACGTTGTAACTTATGAATTTGAAAATATACCTTTTGAAACCCTTAATGAAATAAACAAGTTAAAACCAGTTTTACCTAAACCTTCTGTAAATCGACTTATTCAACATCGATTGGCTGAAAAAGATTTTATAAATAAATTAAATATTAGGACTACAAGGTATGTATCAATTGAAAAGAAGTCAGATATAGATGCCTTAAAAGATTTTTTACCAGGTATATTGAAGACGACCACACTTGGTTATGATGGAAAAGGACAGTATCCAATAAATTCGACCAAAGAATTAAATTCTATTAATATAGATTTTTCCAGTGGGTATATTCTTGAGAAACTTGTTAAACTAAAAAAAGAAATCTCAATAATTATAACCAGATTTAGTAATAATAAGTACGAAATTTATGAGCCCATTGAGAATACTCATGAAGATCAAATTTTAAAATATTCTAAAATACCTGCTGAAATAAATGAGAAAATTTTTAATCAATCTAAAGACTGGGCTATGCTGATAGCAGAAGAGCTCAAATATGTGGGAACATTGTGTGTAGAATTTTTTATCGATAGAAATGATAATTTATATGTAAACGAAATTGCACCTAGGGTGCATAACTCTGGCCATCTTACCATCAATTCTTACAATGTAAGTCAATTTGAAAATCATGTTAGAGCAGTTTGTGGCTTAGAGCAAATACCACTAAAAAAAATTTCAAATGCAAAAATGATTAATTTACTAGGTGATCAGATATCTCAGTATAGAAATTCTCCTAACTTAAAAGAGAATGAATTTTTCTTTGATTATTTAAAAAAAGAGATTAAAGAAAAAAGAAAAATGGGTCATATCACAATATTAATTTAAATGTTTAAATCATTAGAAGGTAATTTTGATAATCCTAAAGTTCATGAACTTCTTAGTAAACACTTTGTTGAACTTAGAGCAGCATCTCCAGAAGGTAGCGCTCATGTTTTAGATATTCCTGGTCTTAAAGTATCATCGATTAAATTTTGGAGCTTGTGGAAAGATGAAAATTTAATAGGTTGTGGTGCTCTTAAATTTCTAGATGAGAGTCATGGAGAATTCAAATCTATAAGAATTCATGATAATTTTAGAAATAAAGGGTATGGTATTAATGTAATCAACCATTTAATTAATGAAGCCAAGAAACTAAACATAAAAAGATTAAGTATCGAGACTGGTGCTGGGGATTTTTTTTTACCAGCGAGAAAACTTTTTAAAAAATGTAAATTTGAGGAATGCCAACCTTTTGCGCACTATAAAGAAGACGTTAATTCTGTATATTTGACCAAAATTATTGACACAAATTAGAAAATATTTTTAATTTGTAATATATTTTGTTGACAAAACCCTCCAAAATCTAAACAAAGCCAGGATTACTTAATTATAAGTAATAAATTAATATAACAAAAAGTAAGAAGATAAATATGAGTCTACAAGGAAAAGTAAAATGGTTCAATCCAACCAAAGGTTTTGGTTTTATTGAAAGAGAAGATAAAGAAAAAGATGTGTTTGTACATGTTTCAGCTGTAAGAGATGCTGGTATGAACGGTTTAGATGAGGGTCAAGCTTTGACTTTCGATGTTGAAGATGGTCCTAAAGGTCCTTCAGCAGTTAACTTAAAAACTGCATAATTTCACACTTCCTATTGGCTAAAAACGTTAACTTAGTTTTTCTATTTTAAATATTTTAGCCAATACCGAATAATGAAAATCAACGTTTAAACACAATTATTAATTATAAAAAATTAAAATCAAAATTTATAAATTAATTACAGATTATGATTGGAATTTTAGGTGGAATGGGGACCCAAGCAGGACTTGATTTTTGTAACAAGCTTGCAGTTCTGAACAGAGGAAGAATTGATCAAGAATATCCATTATTTTTACTATACAACAAATCTAATATTCCTGGTAGACCTGAATCAATTGGGTCTCAAACAAAAAATCTTTCTAATAAATCAACAAATAAGAAAAGTAAAATAAAGTACGAAAGAGTTTTAAAAAGTTTACTTAAAGGTTGTAAACTACTTGAGAAAAATAAATGTAAATTTATTGTTATCCCCTGTAATACAGCTCATTATTGGTATGATGATTTACGAAAAAAAATAAATATTCCAATAATTAATATGCCTAAAGAGGTATTCAAATTCACAAAAAAAAATTGTAAAAAAAATTCTAAAGTAGGTCTCTTAGCAACTGAGGGTACTTTGAAAACTGGAGTTTATAATAATTTTTTTGATAAAAATTATAATCTTATGATACCTTCAGAAAACATTCAAAAAAACTCAGTAAATAAAGCAATAAAATTTGTAAAAATGGGAAATGTACGAGCAGCAGAAAAAGCTATCAAACCTGCAATAAACTATTTGATGAGTATAAAATGTAAAAAAATTATTTTGGGATGCACTGAACTTCCAATAGCAATATTTGCATTTAAATCATTTAAAAATATAAAGTCTTCAAAAATATTTTTAGATCCTAATCTGATATTGGCAGAATCTGCCATGGCAAAACATAAAAATTAACTTATGCAGTCAAAGATCGAAAAGCCATATGTGCTTAGAGTAGCTGAGTTTATTTATTTTAAAATAATTGAAATTAAAAATAAAAATCCAGAAACTAATAACATTCAAGCATTTGAAATATTTATGACATCTAAAGAGTATGAATTAATTAGCTCAGGAGAATTTCACAATAAATGGTTTGAAAAATTAAAAAAGAACAATTTTGTTGATGAAATAACAGGAAAGAAAATAACCAGTGAAACTTTGAAATTATTAGAAGTGCAAAAAGACTCTATGATAAAACTTTTAATGAAAATTCCCAAACTTTATTACACTAAAAGTCATTTTCCATTAGAAATATCTCAAAGAGCGTTTGATCATCTTTGGCGGGTTTGCGAGAGTTACGAAATGTGGTGTAAGGAGACGAAGCAAGAAAAATTAATAAAATTAGATATTTTAAATTAGTTAGATAACAATTTTTTTCTAGTGGTTTCTATTCTATTTTCTAGTAACTGTTTTAATTTAACGTGAAGTTTTTTTTCTTTATTTTTTTCATCAACTTTATCTTTAATATGGGATAAAACATCTTTACCAGTTTCATTTTTCAATGCTGTATTAGCCCCATATTGAAGACCTGCTTGAAATACATTTCCTGTAGTAGCAACAGTTACTCCTGGGCCTAAAAGGGATGTTGTTTGAAAGCATCCTGATAAAAATATTAAACAAAAGGTGATAAAAAATATTTTTAATATTTTCATAACTGAATATTTAATTAATACTGATTTAAGTATTCAACTCAAGATAGAAATAGATCAAACTGAGTATTATTATTGAGACTATGTTGAATAATTAACTATAAAACAAAAATGATAAGAGTTTTTCCATTTATCTTTATTCTGCTTTGGTCTTCTGCATTTATAACAACTAAGCCAATTATAGATAATAGCGACCCCTTTTCAGCTCTTGCTTTTAGATTTGGTTTAGTTGCAATAGGTTTTTTCTTATTTTCTATTTATTCTAAAAAGAAAATTATAGTTGATAGAAAAAACTTTTTTGAATCTTTTTTTAGTGGTGTTCTTTTTCATGGTGTTTATTTAGGAGGTGTTTTTTTTTCGATTTCAAAAGGGATGCCTACAGGGATTGCAGCACTTATAGTAACACTTCAACCTATAATAACTAATGCATTGAGTGGTCCTATTTTAAACGAAAAAGTTTCTGTAAAACAATGGATAGGAGTTTTGTTAGGTTTTTCAGGCGCAGTAATGGTCTTAGGTTTTGACATAGGTAATGAAATTCCAACTATTGGATTAGTAGCAACAATAATTGCGTTAGTAGCTATAACAACATCAACTATTTGGCAAAAAAAATTAAGTAATAATTTACCTTTATCTGTCAGTAATATGAACCAAGCTTTAGGGGGATTTATTTTTCATATTATAATTATTATTCTTTTTGCAGAACCTTATATTGATTTTTCATCTACATTTTTAATTGCGATGAGCCATCAGATTTTTTTAGTATCTTTTGGCGCCTTTACAATTTTAATGTTTTTAATTAAAAGAAATTCTGCAAGCAAAACCGTTTCTATTTTTTTTTTAATTCCTCCTACGTCTGCTTTAATGGCTTGGCTTTTTTTAAACGAGAGTCTTAGTAATTTAGATCTTTTAGGTTTTTTAATTGCAACAATTGGTGTTTATATAGCTACAAGAGATTGAATTATTTTCCTATATAGCCAAATTCCAAGGACGAGTCTGTTATTGAATGGTAAAGTGACTCTCCAAAACTTCTAAGAGCAAAAATTCTAAATGTATCAGGATTATCATTTATCATATCAACAATTATGGACATTCCATTGTATGTTGAATTCAAACAATTGTTTTTATGAAATTCATTAAAATTAAATGGGCATCCTTTTTTTAAAACTTCCTTTGCATCATTACCCTCAAGTTCAATAATTGATTTTGAATGAGAAATATCTGTAATTGCAAAATCTTTCTCTTCAAATTTTTTATCAATTTCCAAAAAAACCTCTTTTTCAGTTGTAATAACCAGCCAATTTCTTGGCCCATTCCAGAGAATTCGAGTATTTTCATTACTTTCTATTGATAATGGTTTTGAACTTAAGTTTAGATTATCTATTTTAATTTCTTCATATACAACATCAGAATTTTTATGTTGAACAATCTGAATAATAAATAAGTTTTTTACTTCTGAAATTTTAATTAAATTTATTTCATTTTTTCCTTCATAATCACCGAATTGTCCTTTTTGATGGATGCTTTCTAAAGCTGATATTGAGCTCATGATCTAACTCTTTCTCCTTTTGGATCTACATAATGTGACGAAACAATTTCAACTGGAATTACTTTGTTTTTCAATGGAGACATAACAAATAATTTTTCTCCAATCATATTTTTTCCATCCTTTAAAATCGCAAGAGAAAAAGGATTATCATGCTCTACACTCCAGCATGAGGCAGATATATGTCCTAATTTTTTGTTTGGTAAAGGAGCCTGAGCGTCTTTCACTAAATGAGAACCCTCAGGTATGCTTGTTTTTTTATCTAGAGGGACAACTCCAACAATCTTTTGCCTGTCACCTGAAGTAAAGGCTTCTCTATTTAGCGATCTTTTACCAATAAAGTCTTTCTTTTTGCTGATTAATCCCTCTAATGAAGTATCATAAGAAATTGTTCTTCCATCAAGTTCTGATCCTGCCACATGTCCCATTTCAATTCTTAAAGTTGATAATGCTTCTGTTCCATAAGGTTGCACTTGAAACTCTTGACCTAGTTCAATTATTTTTTCCCACATAAAGTGACCATTGTCAGACTCTACATTTACTTCATAAGCTAATTCACCTGAAAATGAGATTCTAAAAATTCTAGCTTTAACCCCAAATAAATCAGACTCCATATACCCCATGAAAGGCAGTCCTTCGTTTGAAACGTCATTATTAGGAAATAATTTTTGTAATAATTTTCTAGATTTAGGTCCTGCAATTGCTGCACCAGCCCATTGTTCAGTTGTTGAAACAACATTAACATTCAATTCAGGCCAAACAAGTTGTAGATAATACTCTAAATGTGAAAGCACATTAGCAGCTTGAGCTGTAGTAGTTGTCATATGATAATGATTTTCAGAAATTCTAGTTGTTGTTCCATCATCCATAACTATTCCATCTTCTCTAAGCATCACCCCATATCTTGCTTTACCAACTGGTAACTTTAACCAAGCATTTGTGTAAACTCTATTTAGCAGTTCTGCAGCATCAGGACCTTTGATATCAATTTTTCCTAACGTGGTAACATCGCAAACACCAACATTCGTTCTAACATTTTTAGCTTCACGCTTTGATGCTTCAAAAAGAGTTTCGCTTCCTTGTTTATAATATCTTGGTCTTAACCAAACTCCAGCATCAACAAATACTGCGTTATTTTTTTCATGCCATGAATGCATAGGAGATTTACGAGTAGGTTTAGAATGTTTTCCAACTTCTCTTCCTACAATTGCTCCAATAGATATTGGAGTGTATGGAGGTCTAAAAGTAGTATGACCTACTGCAGGTACAACTTTATTTTCAATATCAGATACTAATTGTAGTCCATTCAAATTGCTTGTTTTACCTTGATCGGTTGCCATTCCAAGAGTTGTATATCTTTTAACATGCTCTATTGATCGATATCCTTCTTTTAAAGCTATTTCGATATCTGAAACAGCAACATCATTTTGAAAATCTAAAAATCTCTTATAACTTTTTCCTTTAGGCAAAGGTACACACCAAAACTTATCATGTTGAGAAGATTTTTTCTCAACAACATTTGGAAAAGAAATTTTATTATCATTGTTTGTAATCTTTTTTGATAAATCTTGACCAGCTATAAAAGAGTCTTTTAACGTTTCTTCTAATGTAAATATCCCATTAGCAGCACCTAGGGTTGTTTCATTCTGCTTAGATGTCCCAGGCACAAAAGCATCAATTTCTTCCTTAAATTTAGTTTTATTTCCTGATTGTGAAGCTAGATGAATAGTTGGCGTCCAAAAGCCTGAAACACAAATACAATCACACTTAATATTTTCAATTGTATCAAGTTGCTTTTTATCATCTGAAATTTTTGCTATATCTGCTGAACTTACTTTTTTGTATCCCTGAGCAGCAACAACAACATACGAAAATTTTATTTTAATACCAAGATTAATTGCTTCATTAACTATTTCTGATTGTGGATTAACTCTAGAGTCTAAAATAATTGGATTAATTCCATTTTTCTTAAATTCAATAGCTGTCTCATATCCACTGTCATTATTTGTAAAAACTAATGGATTTTTACCAACTAACACTCCGTATACTTTTAAATATTCTTTTGCTGCTGAGGACAACATTACACCAGGAGTATCATTGTTCCCAAAAACTAGTGGTCTTTCAATTGATCCCGAAGAGATTAAAACCTCTTTTGCCCTAATATACCAAAGTCTTTGTTTTGGATGATGTTTTTTGGTTTTTGGAAGATGATCGCTAACTTTTTCTGACATCACTAACATATTATGATCATAGTACCCAAAAACTTGAGATCTATTTTTAACAACCACATTTGGCATTTCTTTCAATTCAGAA
Source organism: uncultured Pelagibacteraceae bacterium (assembly GCA_902605605.1). Lineage (GTDB taxonomy): Bacteria > Pseudomonadota > Alphaproteobacteria > Pelagibacterales > Pelagibacteraceae > Pelagibacter. The sequence continues at coordinate 31,617 of CACLDI010000004.1, read as the reverse complement.
ATAATACTATTTGCCCAATCCTCACCTGATTGATTTCCAATATTTACATCGCTAGTTAATAGGGATCCTCCAAATCTTGGTTTATCTTCAGCTAGAATCACTCTTGCACCATTTTTTGCAGCTGCATAAGCACTTGCTAAACCTGATGGACCAGAACCAGCAATTAATAAGTCACAATACTCATATTTATGTTCATATCTCTCTTTATCATGTTTTGTAGAAGCAACACCTAAGCCTGCAGCTTTTCTAATAAAAGGTTCATAAACTCGATACCAAAAACTTTTAGGCCACATGAAAGTCTTATAATAAAATCCTGCAGGTAGAAAAATTTTTAAAAAGTTATTAATTGCACCAATATCAAAGTTTACACTTGGCCAACAATTTACACTTTTAGCTTCTAGTCCTTCAAAAAGCTCTTGCTCCGTAGCTTTAATATTTGGCTCGGTTTCATTATTTCTATAAAGCTGGACGATTGCATAAGGCTCATCGACCCCAGCTCCAAAAAACCCTCTTGGTCTATGATATTTAAAGCTTCTACCAACTAAATGTACTCCATTAGCAATTAAAGCAGATGCTAAAGTATCTCCCTCGTAACCAAAGTATGTTTTTCCATTAAATTTAAATGATAATTTTTTATCCCTGTTAATTAGTCCACCATTTTCTAATCTAAATTTTTGAGTCATTAAGAAATTTCCTCATCAGCTTTAAATGTGTTAAATATTTCGTGAGTAGCAGTGTCTCTTTCTACCTTAATCCATTGTCTACATCCAGATAGATGCTGCCACAACTCTAAGTGCTTACCTCTTAAACTTTTTCGATTATAAACAAAGTTATCCCATTCTTCATCAGAGATTTCTTTATTAAGCTCAGGTCTTTTTACACTAGCATCCCCACCATAAGAAAATTCATTTTGTGATCTCATCCCACAATATGGACATTTAATATGAAGCATTTAAGATATCCAAGTCTTCGTACCAAGTCCTTTTTCATCAATTAAATGGCCTGTACTAAATCGATTTAGACTAAATCCAGCATTCAGTTCATGAACTCTGTCTTGAGCGATTGTATGAGCAAATGTCCAACCTGAAGCTGGCGTTGCTTTAAAACCACCATAACACCAACCACAGTTTAAATACAAACCATCAATATGTGTTTTATCTATAATAGGTGAACCATCCATTGACATATCCATTATACCACCCCAAGTTCTAAGCATTTTCAATTTGCTTAAAAAAGGCATCATGGCAATTCCTTCTGTTAAAACATGTTGAAGAGTTGGTAAATTTCCCCTTTGAGCGTAACTATTATATCCATCAAGGTCTCCACCCATTACCATTTCTCCTTTATCAGATTGACTTATGTAAAAATGACCTGCACCAAAAGTTACTACTCTATCTAAAATTGGTTTAACAGGCTCTGATACACATGCTTGAAGAAGGTGAGTTTCTATTGGCAAAGTCATATTTAACTTTTCAGCTAAAATATTTGTGCTTCCAGCAACACATAATCCAACTTTTTTAGTTTTTATATTTCCTCGAGATGTTCTTATGCCATTAATCTTACCTGCTGTAACATCAAAACCAGTTACTTCACAATTTTGAATTATATCAACACCCATAGAGTCTGCTTGACGTGCGTATCCCCAAGCAACTGCATCGTGTCTTGCTGTACCTGCACTTGGCTGCATTAATCCACCAAAAATTGGAAACCTTACATCCTCTGAAAAGTCAGCCATTGGAATTATTTCTTTCACTTGTTCACGGTTTAACAAAACAGCATCAATTCCATTTAATCTCATCGAATTTCCTCTTCTTGCGTAGGCATTCATTTGTGCATCGGAGTGTGCAAGATTAATAATTCCTCTTGGTGAGAACATCACATTATAATTTAAATCCTGGCTCATTTTTCTCCACAGATCCATTCCAAACTCACTGAAGAGTGCGTTCTCATCATGCATATAGTTTGATCTAATTATCGTTGTATTTCTTCCAACGTTTCCGCCACCTATCCAACCTTTTTCGATAATTGCAACTTTTGTAATATTGTGTTCTTTTGCAAGGTAATATGCAGTGGCAAGTCCATGGCCTCCACCACCAATAATAACTACATCATATTCCTCTTTTGGAGTTGGATCCTTCCAAGCTAAATCCCAGTTTTCATGGTTAGAAAATGCGTTTTTGACTAAATTAAATATGGAATATTTTTGCATTCATTAATTTTATAACAAAGAATATAAATAGTTCTTATTTTTTTTATATATATTTTTTAGAAGTTTCCAAATATGACAAAAAAGGATAAGAAGTCTGCAACGATAACATATAATTTATAGGATCAATAATGAGTGATGTTAAATCAGATATCCAAATAGCTCGAGAAGCAAAAATGCAGCCTATAAATGAGGTATTAGCAAAGATAAATGTTCCAGATGAGAGTACTGCTTTCAGTCCAATGGGACGACACATTGCAAAAATTAATTTGGAGTATTTAGACACATTAAAAGATAAACCAGAAGGGAAACTAATTTTAGTCACTGCAATTACACCTACACCTGCTGGTGAAGGAAAAACCACTACCTCAGTTGGTTTAAATGATGGATTAAATAAAATTGGAAAAAAATCTATAGTCTGTTTAAGAGAGCCAAGTCTTGGGCCTTCATTTGGGATGAAAGGAGGTGCTGCTGGAGGAGGTTATGCTCAAGTTATTCCAATGGAGCAAATTAATTTACATTTTACTGGAGACTTTCATGCAATTACTTCAGCTCATAATTTATTATCAGCATTAATCGACAATCATATTTATTGGGGTAACAAATTAGATATAGATGTAAGACGGATTGTTTGGAAAAGAGTAATGGATATGAACGACCGTTCCTTAAGATCAATAAATATAAATTTAGGAGGAGTAGCAAATGGTTTTCCTAGAGAAGACGGATTTGATATTACTGTTGCTTCAGAAATCATGGCAATTTTCTGCTTATCAAATGATTTGAGGGATCTAGAAAAAAGAATTGGCAATATAACAATTGCTTATACGAGAGATAAAAAACCAGTTTACGCGAAAGACTTGAAAGCACACGGTCCAATGACTGTATTATTAAAAGATGCGATCAGACCAAATGTAACTCAAACATTAGAAAATAATCCTGCAATTATTCATGGTGGTCCTTTTGCAAATATTGCACATGGATGTAACTCCGTTATAGCAACTAAAACTGGATTAAAACTTGCAGACTATGTTGTAACAGAAGCAGGTTTTGGTGCAGACCTTGGAGCAGAAAAGTTTTTAGATATTAAATGCAGAAAATCTAATTTGAAACCGAGTTGTGTTGTCATCGTAGCAACAATTAGAGCTTTAAAAATGCACGGTGGTGTTGCAAAGGATGACTTAAAAAATGAAAATGTTGAGGCTTTAAAAAAAGGTCTAGTGAATCTCGAAAGACATATAGAAAATGTAAAAAAATTTGGATTACCTGTTGCGATTGCGGTTAATCATTTTATTAAAGATACAGATAGTGAAGTTAAAGCTTTAATTGATTTTTGTGAAAACTTAGGGGTTAAAGCAAGTTTATGCACACACTGGGCAAATGGTGGTGAAGGAACAAAAGAATTAGCAGCACACGTTGCTGATTTGTGTGAAAAAAAAGATGCTAATTTTAATTTTCTTTATGAAAGTAAAACACCTCTGTTTAAAAAGATAGAGACAATTGCAAAAGAAATTTATAGAGCCGATGAAGTGATTGCTGATACAAAAATAAGAGATCAATTAAAAGGTTTTGAGGAGGCAGGCTATGGAGAATTGCCAATTTGTGTAGCAAAAACACAATACAGTTTTTCAACTGATCCAAATCTTAAAGGTGCACCAACAGGTCATGTTTTGCCTGTAAGAGAAATAAGACTTTCGTCAGGTGCTGAATTTATTGTTGTTGTTTGTGGAGCAATTATGACTATGCCAGGACTACCTCGTGTTCCTGCAGCAGACTCTATAAAACTAAATGGTAAGGGTGATATCGAAGGATTATTCTAAATTAAGGTAATTTAACCAATTTTCTAATTCCCTCATCCTAGAAATTTTATCAAGTTTCTTATTTTCACTTTCAATATGTTGTATATGACTGTTAATTTCCTTCTCGTCACTAAAAACCTCTTTTTTTAATAGCCTCTCTTTTCTAAAAACAATAATGTTAACCATTTTATTGTATGTAATTTCTGGATGATATTGAAGCCCCCAGATATCACAATCATTTACTTTAAAGTTTAAACCTTGAACTTTGTTAATTGGATTTGAAGCCAATAATACAGAATTTAGTGGCATGGTAACTACTTCATCGAAATTAAAAGCAGGTGTATTAAATTTTTTTTTTTTATTTTTATAAAGTGGATGGTCTAATCCCCTTTCATTTATTTCAATATCAACTGCAATTCCTTTGTGTGAACCTTTAGTGCCTTTTTTGACCACACCTCCTGCAGCTGTGACCGCTACTTGCATACCCCAACATATTCCTAAGATTTTTTTAATTTTTTTTTGACATTCTTTCATAAACTGGATCTGTCTTCTAATTTCAGGAGTGTCGTTATAAATATTTAAGCTACTACCGCCCCAAATAAGTCCATCGTAACTGTTCAGATCGTCTATATTTTTAAATATATTTTCATCTGATGAAGGATTAACAACATCTGTAATTAAATCTTTTGTGAAAAAACTAAGACTATCCTTCAAACTTTCAGTATGTGTTTGAATACCTGCAGATGAAAAATGTTGATTTTCTTCTCTCAAATTTCCTTCAACAATTAATATTTTTTTCATTAAAACAAATTTCCAGAAATGCTTTTTTCATACATTTCTTTTAAATCCTTTTGATTAATTTTTTTTGGGTTTCCTCCAGTAGATGGATCTTCAAAAGCCATTAAAGAAAGTTCATCAAGATTAATATTGTTACAGTCCATCACATCTGATAATTTATGAGGTATATTTAAATCTTTTCTTAAATCTAAAATCCATTCTAAAAAACTATCAAAACTTTTGTTTACACTTAAATAATCACAAATTTCTAATATCTTGTGTTCTATTTCACTTTTATTAAATGATAATACGTATGGCATAAATATTGCATTTGATAAACCGTGATGAATGTTAAACTTTGAGTTAACTGGATGACTTAAAGAATGAATAGCACCAAGACCTTTTTGGAATGCAGTTGAGCCCATCGATGAAGCCGAGAGTAAACTCATTCTTGCTTCAATGTTTTTTCCATCTTTATAGGCAGTAATTAAATATTTTTTAATTAATTTAATACCTTCAATTGCAATACCATTTGCCATCGGATGAAAACCTGGTGAACAAAATGCCTCTAAATTATGCGCCAATGCATCCATTCCCGTAGCTGCTGTTAATCTAGGCGAAAGATCTAAAGTTAAAATGGGATCTAAAATAACAATTGATGGCAACATCTTTGGATGAAAAATAATTTTTTTAACACCTGTATCTTTATTTATAATTGCTGAAGCCCGTCCAGTTTCAGAGCCTGTTCCAGCTGTTGTAGGTATTGCAATAATGCTTGGAATTTTAGAGCTTTCAGCTCTTTTCCAATAGTCTCCGATATCCTCAAAATCCCAAATTGGTCTTTCTTGACCGCACATGAATGCTATTGCCTTACCAACATCAAGTGCACTTCCACCACCTATTGCTATTACACCGTCGCAATTAGATTTGTTATAAACTTTTACACCTTCATCTACATTTTGACCTATTGGATTTCCTGAAAAGTTTGAAAAAATTTCTAAATTATTAAATTTTTTTTTTAAATTCTGTAATATATGTTTAATCATATCAAGATTAATTAAATCTTTATCAGTAACGAATAATGGATTTGATATTTTTAGGTCTTGGCAAGCATCAACTAGATCATTAATCCTATTTTCGCCTACCCACATCAAAGTTGGGTAATTCCAATTATGATTCATAGTAAATAATAATTTTATTTTTCTTTTTTTGTTAATAAGATATATTTATAGAATTATTAATGATAGGAAAATTTAGATGTCTAGAGTAGCAATTATAGGTGCGGGTCCATGTGGTCTTTCGGTGTTAAGAGCATTTGAACATTTGGAAAATAAAGGTGAAAAAATACCAGAAATAGTTTGTTTCGAAAAACAAGATAACTGGGGTGGCCTTTGGAATTATAGCTGGAGAACAGGTTCTGACCAATATGGAGATCCAGTACCAAACAGCATGTACAGATATTTATGGTCAAACGGTCCTAAAGAATGTTTGGAGTTTGCTGATTATTCTTTTGATGACCACTTTGGTAAACCAATACCATCTTTTCCTCCTAGAGAAGTTCTATATGACTATATAGTTGGAAGAGTAAGCAAAGGTAATTTAAAACATAAAATTAAATTTAATACTCGAGTTACAAATACATCTTTTAAAAATGACAAGTTTGAAATTAGTTATCAAGATAAAGCTAATAATAAAATTTTAACTGAAAATTTTGATTATTTGGTTATTTCGACTGGTCATTTTTCTGTTCCTTTTATCCCAGAATATGAGGGAATGAATTCCTTTCCTGGAAGAATTATGCATTCTCACGACTTTAGAGATGCTGAAGAATTCAGAGATAAAAATGTAATTATTCTTGGCAGCAGCTATTCTGCAGAAGATGTTGCGCTACAGTGTAATAAATATGGAGCTAAAAGTGTTACTATTGGCTATAGACATAATCCAATGGGATTTAAATGGCCCAAAGGTATGAAAGAAGTTCATTACTTAGATAAACTTGATGGTAAAAATGCAATATTCAAAGATGGAACAAAACAAGAGGCGGATGTAATAATTTTATGCACTGGTTATCTACATCATTTTCCATTTTTAAATGAAAGTTTAAAATTAAAAACTCATAATAGATTATACCCACCAAAATTATACAAGGGGGTAGTATGGCAAGATAATCATAAAATTTTATATTTAGGAATGCAGGATCAATTTCATACTTTTAATATGTTTGATTGCCAAGCTTGGTATGCAAGAGACGTTATTATGGGTAAAATCAAACTGCCTGGTAATGATGAAATAGAAAAGGACATTAACAAGTGGGTTAGTATGGAAGAAAAATTAGAAAATCCAGATCAAATGATAGATTTTCAAACAGAGTATACCAAAGAACTTCATGAAATGTCGGATTATCCTAATATAGACTTTGAATTAATTAGAAAACATTTCAAAGAGTGGGAGCATCATAAAGTTGAAGATATTCTAACTTATAGAAATAAATCCTTTTCTTCACCTGTGACTGGTTCTATTGCTCCGATCCATCATACACCTTGGGAAAAAGCAATGGACGATTCTATGAAAACTTTTCTAAATAAATAAAATTTAATATTTTATTTTTAATTTTTTATTTTTTGTAATTGCATTTAATAATGCAATCATTAATGGTATTTTTTTACGATTAATTTTCTTTAAAATGTATGGAGCGATTTCGAAAGCAAGATCAGCACCTTCAACAGTATCATCTTTCATAAATTTTTTCTTGGCAGATTTAAAAGTAAAACCTTTACCAAGATAATCACCCATTTTACTATTTCTGCCACCAACAGCACTTACGTACAGGTCACCTAAACCAGCAAGCCCATAAACAGTTTCTTTTTTTCCCTTAAAATGTTTAATTAAATAATCCATTTCATCAATTGATTTCCTAAATAAAGCTGAAGATGTGTTCTCACCTTGTCCTGATCCAATTATCATTGAATATATATTTTTAATAGCTGAAGAAAACTCTACTCCTCTAACATCAGTTGTATGTTCTGTCTTATAATACTTAGTGGATATTATCTTTCCAATATCTTTTGCTACCTTAATATTTTTATTCCCAATAACAGTGTAACTCTTTATCTTTCGAGCGAGCTCTTTTGCTAAGCAAGGGCCTTTTAAGACAGAAATATTTAGTTTGTTGTTATTTTTATTAAGCTGTTCAGACATAGTAATAATTCTTTTTGTTTTATCTAACTTTAGTCCTTTAGTAAGAACCAAAATAGGAGTTTTACTTTTAAGGTGTGCTAAATATTTGCTAATTATTTCTATTCCTACGGAACTTACAGCTACAACTATAAGATCCCATTTTAAATTTAACATTTCAGGAACAAATTTTTTTGTTTTTATTTTTTTTGGTAAATTAATTTTTAAAGATGGATGAAACTTTTTTTTGAGATTTAATTTACTAATTAATTTAATATTATGTGGCTCAGAAAGTGTTACATGGTGTCTATTTTCAATTAAAGGAATAGAAAAAGCAGCTCCCATTGCTCCTGATCCTATAATCAAAATTTTTTTCATATTAAAAATTAGGCTATTCCTAAATGTTTCTTTCTCTTACCGACCCAAGTTCTTATCAAATTATCAAAAATTAACCCTATAAATGCTACGCAAATACCTAACGTCAGACCTATACCTGCACCATTTTTATCAGATAAAGCTTTTAAAATATATTGACCTAAGTCTTCTGTGCCAATGAAAGCTCCAATAATTACCATGAATAAAGCAAAAACTATTGTTTGATTTAAACCAAGCATCATGTGAGGAAAGGCTAATGGGAATTCGATTTTTGTTAATCTTTGAAGCTTATTTACACCAGACATCGTTGCAGCTTCATGTAAACCTATTGGAACACTTCTAAGGCCTTCAATTGTATATCTAGTTGCAGGAATTGTTGCGTAAACAATCACAGCAATTAAAACTGATGTATCTGTTATTCCAAATAACATCATTACTGGAATTAAATATACAAAAGATGGAAATGTTTGAAATATATCACAAACTCCCAGCATAAATTTTGCTGCACCCTTACTTTGAAAACACAAGGTTCCTACTGTAAAACCAATTAAACAAGAAATTATAACTCCAAAAGTTGCCATATATGTTGTTACTAATGCTCTATCCCACCATGGACTAAGAGCTATAAATAAAGTTAACCCACATACTACTAATGCTGATCTTATTCCACCAATTAAATAACCAGCTCCAACTACTAAAACTATTGTAGCAACTGCAGGCATTCTTAAATAAAGTGCTCGCATTGGCTGTAGCACATCTTGAATTAGCCATGTGTTAAATGCTTTTATATAAATAAAGAATGTATCAAAAATCCAATCAACACCTCTATTCCAGAAATCTGCAGTTGATATTCCTTTGTTATGTGGAATTTCAAATAAATAATTGAATGTACCTTTGAACAAAAAAGTTCCTATATAAGCAAGTATAATGCCTATGATAAACGCTCCAATAAAAAATATAGTGTTTTTATTTCTTTCGAAGAATGAAAGATTACCGAAATAATCAGTTTGTTTGTTTGCCCATGCCAAAGACATTTTATCTAATAATATTGCAATCAAACTAATGCATAGACCTGCTTCTAAAGCTAATCCAATATTGAGCTGATTAAGTGCTAATAACAAATTAAAACCTAAACCCTTCGCTCCAATAAAGGCTGAGATAACAGCCATTGAAAAACAAACCATTATCACTTGGTTAACTCCGATCAGTATATCTCTTCTGGCTGTAGGAATTAATACTTTAAACATTAATTGCCAATTATTACATCCACTCATTCTGCCAGCCTCGATTACTTCAGGAGGTATGGCTCTTAATCCCAATAAGGTTAGTAATATCATTGGTGGAATAGCAACTATCATAGTTATAATCACTGCAGCATGATCACCAACTCCAAATAAAACTAGTGCTGGAACAAGAACTGCATATTGAGGCATTGTTTGCATGACTAAAAGTATTGGATATAAAGCTTTTTCAACTCGTTTACTTTTAAATGCAGATATACCTAGGCCAAGACCAAAAATAAATGATAATGGTGCTGCAACTAGTATGAATGATAAAGTTTGCATCGATGGTTTCCACTGACCAAAAATAGAAATGTAAACCATAGTTAAACCAGCAAAAATGGCTAAACCTTTGCCACTCAATTTGTAAGATAATATTGTGGCACCTGCTGCAACTATAGTCCATGGTAAACCTGGTAACTCTGCCCATGGATTAGCATCAATAAAATCCCAACTTGTAAATGCAACAATAGTTTCTAATCCACCTAATAAAATCTCTCTAATTAACTCAATTATAAAAGTCATGAAACCTGTTAAATTTCTACTTATTTGTAAGAGAAGTGGTCTTGTTTTAAATTCTTGTGTATCTTCATTCCAAAACTCCATTGGCATCCAGTCGTTCATTAGGAAGAATAATGAATCATTTATCCATATAGGCAACCATCCAAGTAATGGGGGTAATCTCCAAAAGACATCAAAAGCATAATATCTTACTTCTTTACCTGCAAAAACAAAGGTGCTTTGGTTAGGGTCTTTAATAAACTCTGCCTGACCTCTTATAAATTTATATGTTTCAGGAACTTCGATAGCAAAACATAATGCAAAAAAAACAATTAATAAAAACAACCACTGAAATATTTTTGGATTTTTTTTTAGAAATTCCATAATTTAATTTCCATTTTTCCTTCCACCAAAAACTGTATTAATTATCTTTGTAGGATTAATAGAGCCTATAATTTTATTATTACCATCTATAACTCCCACAGTTTTTTCTTGAGTTAAAATTTTTTCAGCAACATTTTCAATAATCTCATCTTTTGAAACTCTTAAGTCACCTAAATTATCACCTGTAGATTGATCCATTACATCTTCAATTAACAAAACTTTTTCCCTTGGGACTTCTTCTGTAAATTTCCTCACATATTCAGTTGCAGGATTTAAAACTATTTTAGCGGGTGTATCTAATTGTTCAATGATACCATCTTTCATAATTGCTATTCGATCAGCTAGCTTTAAAGCTTCATCAAAATCGTGAGTGATGAACATTATAGTCTTTTGCAATTTATCTTGAAGTCTTAAAAATTCATCCTGCATTTCTTTTCGGATCAAAGGATCTAATGCTGAAAAAGGCTCATCTAAAAACCAAATATCTGGTTCAACAGCTAAGGATCTTGCAATACCAACTCTTTGCTGTTGTCCGCCTGAAAGTTCTCTTGGAAAATAATTTTCTCTTCCATCTAGTCCAACTAACTTAACCATATCCATTGCCTTGCTAATGCTATCGTCAGTATTAATTCCCTTAATTTGTAGTGGAAATGCTATATTTTCTACAACAGTCTTGTGTGGTAACAGTGCAAAGCTCTGAAAAACCATTCCCATTTTATTTCTTCTAAGATCAATTAATTGTTTGTTGTTTAACTCTAATAAATCTTGACCCTCTATAAAAATTTTTCCACCGGTTGCATCTGTTAATCTTGAAATACATCTAAGTAAGGTTGATTTGCCTGATCCAGATAAACCCATCACAACCAACATTTCTCCTTTTGCTACTTCAAAAGAAGCATTGTTAACTCCGACTATACATCCGTTTTCTTGAAAAGTTTTTGCATCTACATTTCCATTTGCTTCTTGAAGCATTTTTTCAGCATTTTCACCAAAAATTTTATAAACAGACTCACATTTAATAACTGCGTCAGACATAAATTATTATTAAGTTATACGAAATTATATTGAATTAATATGTATATAATACTTGTTTCTCCTTAATTAAAAATTTTTTATATAATAAATCCTAGTATCAATACCAGTACTTAAGAAACTTAATGCCTCCCCACTTACTTTTATTTTTTCATCAACCCCAACATTATTTCCACTCACTGTAAAACCTGCAAAACATTTATTTTTTTCTTCGTTCCACTCAACAAATGTTTCATCAATTTTATTGCCATTAATTGTATAAATTTCATGTGCTCTAAAATTAAGGAAATTAGCTCCCATTATTGCTCTTTGGGGAATAAGTTTTGTAGCTTTACAGACTTTTTCATAAACATCGTCAGATAACCTATGATGATCAGTTCCATCGAAAGTAACTAAAATTCCAGATGGCAAAGTTGATATTAATTTATTTAATTTTCTTTCTTCTGCTATTCTATCTTCTTCAATTTTCATCCTTTTAACTAAATCATCTCCTTCTCCAAAAATATTATTTAAAATAATAAAAGATAAGATTATGATTAATGTTAAAATTATTAATCCTCCAAACTGTCTAATTGACTCTGGTAATTCTTTTAATTTAATTAAATAATTTTCTTTAAACATTATTCTTGTAATTTTCCATTTTTCCAAATTCCTGATTTTTGTTTTCCATCTGCCCAGGTAAATGTTCCTTGACCATTCATAAAACCATTAACCCACTCACCATCATAAGTAGAGCCATCTGGGAATGTTAAAAGTCCCTGCCCACTCCATACACTATTTTCAAATTCACCTTTGTAGATATATCCATTAGGCCAAGTCTCTACTCCCTGACCTTGTTTCTTTGTTTCGACCCACTCACCTTCATAAGTAGTTTTATCTGTATAAACCCATTTTCCATATCCATTTTCACAATTACCCTCTTTACATCCAGTGCTTCGTGCAAAAACTGATGAACTAATAAAAAAAGTTAAAATTAAAAATAAAAAAATTTTTTTCATGAGTTTATTTTATACAAAAATTAAGTAAAAAAAAATCCCCCCCAACAAAGTTGGGAGAGATTTATAAGTTTTATATTTTTAACCTTAATGATCGTGTGTAAATTCTTCCCACACTTTCTTATTATCGGCTAACCATTTTTTAGCTGCATCTTCATGAGTCATCTTATCCATATCAACTAAAGCTGCCATCGCTCCAATTTGACTTGTAGAAAATGACATTTTTTTGAATACTTTAGCTGCATTTGGATGAGTTTTTGGAAAATCCTCATGTGCTGCTTTTTTCAGATAACCATCTGGAGAACCACATTTTCCATCTCCACCATCTTCTGGTCTGCAACCTGCAGTGTATGGAGGAAAATCAATAAATGTAAAACCAGCACCATCAGTAAAATTTGGTGTCCAATTGAAAATTATTGTTCCTCTTCCTTCTTTTTCAGCAGCTGCTAATTCAGCCCAAAGCGCATCTGCACTTCCAGCAAATTTAACCCACCAAAGGTCACCTAAACCTAAAGCATCAACCCTTTGTGGAATTAAGTCACCGTGCCAAGTTTGTGGACCTTCCAACATTCTTCCTTTTCCATTAGGAGAGTCAGGTGTTGTAAAGTTTTTAGCACAGTCAGGATTTTTTAAAGCAGTCCAGTCTGGTAAACCAGGACATAATCCTTTGTCTGTAACCCAGTTTGGATATCCCATATCCTCAAGTGTTCTTGCTTCATGGTCACCCATATCTACTAAACCACCTTTGTCTAGAGCAGTTGTGAATGATTTACCGAAGGCAGACTCCCACACTTCGTGAGATATAGTTACATCTCCAATTCTAATTGACTCGTAAACTGCTTGTGAGTCAGCATTTACATATTTAACATTGTTACCCATGCTTTCGAAAATTCCACCAATAACATAAGCCATTACAATTTGACTTGACCAGTTATGAGTTGGGATTACGATGGGTTTTTTGCTATCTGCAGCATTAGAAATTCCTGCAAAACTAACTACAGAAATTATAAGAGCAGATAATAATGATATTATTTTTTTCATTTTTTCCCCTCGATTATTAATATTAATGATAAAGTATGTTCTGATTTAAAGGTATAGTCAACTCGTTTTCATTATAATATGGTCACAATAAAATTATTATAAAAACATTAAAGATGTTAGGAATTAGTAAAGAAATAAAATATCCAGGGCTAAATATTTTACCACCAGGAGTTGAAAGACATGTTGTAAATGGTGGTGGTCTTACTGCTTTTAATATTTTCCCTGATGATGAGATAGAGATAATCAATAACGAAGGTAATCAAATTTGTGAAATTATTTGTTTCAATAAAGACGGAAAATCAGATGTAGGTATTTTAAATCTTAAAAGTAACAACAATAAAAATTTTATTAGAGATATCTTAAGTAAAAAAGATGAAAGTATATTAGCAACTAATTATCAACTTAAAAAACTAAACTTAAATATTTCAAATTCAAGATCCTCAATAGTATTTGATATTGATACCCAAATTGGTGAAAAAATTAATTTAAAGTCTAAAGATAAATGTTTTGCAATATTTGCAGCGCCTGGACAAGACATGGATGTTACAAAGCAAAATCCACCTACTGATTTAATTATTTATATTAAAAGAGCAAATATAATTGATGACAAAGAATTAAATGTTATTCCCAATCCTGTCTTTGAACCTTCGCATGAAGAAAATATTAATAAAGCAAGCAGTATATCTTACGAAGTTAAAGAAGGTGACTACATCCAAGTGATAAGTCCTACTGGAAGACAATGTTCAGACTTTGTAGCATTTGACACAAGGAAACTAGAAAAAGGAATTGAGAAAGGGTTGGATTGGCAAACAACAAGAACTTTCATGGGAAATACATTTCCAGGTCCAGGATTATTTTCTAAATTTTATGATACTGACCACGAACCTTTGGTAGAAGTAATTAGAGACACAGTTGGTAAACATGATACTTTTAATCTTGCCTGTACTTCAAAGTACTATGAAGATGCTGGTTATTTTGGCCATGCAAATTGCTCTGATAATTTGACAGAAAGTATGTCTAAGTACGGTCTTCAGAAACAAAAAGGTTGGCACGCAATTAATTTATTTTTTAATACCTCTGAAGGTGGTTTAAACTCAGTAATTTCAGATGAATCATATTCGCGTCCTGGTGATTATGTCATGTTTAGGGCCTTAAAAGATTTAACTATTGGAACTACAGCATGTCCAAGTGATATAGATCCTTGTAATTCATGGAATCCAACTAATATTTTTGTTAGAACATATGACAAAAAAAAAGAATTTACTAAATCATTTGCATTTAGAATGAAAACAGACTCTGAAAAAAAACTCACAAGGAACTCTGGCTTTTACGAAAGAACATCAAAGCTAACTAGAAACTTTATTGATGCTAGAGGTTTTTGGCTTCCAAATGATTACACAAAACACGGGCTTGTTAATGAGTACAACGCTTGTAGAAACAATGCAGTTTTAATTGATTTATCTTCATTAAGAAAATTTGAAATTATCGGCCCTGATGCAGAAGAATTATTAAATTATACACTTACAAGAAACATTAAAAAATTATCCGTAGGTCAAGTTGTATATTCTGCAATGTGCTATGAAAATGGAATGATGTTTGATGATGGTACTCTTTTAAGATTAAGTGAGACTGGTTTTAGATGGATTTGCGGAGATGAATATGGAGGTGAATGGTTAAAAGAAATTGTAAAAAAGAAAAATTTCAATGCAAATATAAAAAATTCAACAGACCAAATAAGTAACGTTTCATTACAGGGTCCAAAAAGTAGAGAAATTTTAAAAAAGATAATTTTTACACCTCCAACCCAACCTTCAATAGATGAACTTGGTTGGTTTAGATTTAGCATTTGTAGAATAGAAGAGTTGCAAGGAATACCATTGATTGTTTCTAGAACTGGTTATACTGGTGAGTTAGGTTATGAGATTTGGTGTAACCCTAAACATGCGCCTGAGGTCTGGGATAAATTAATGGAAGCAGGAAAAGAAGATGGTTTGATTCCTGCGGGATTTGGAGCTTTAGACAAGCTTAGAATAGAGGCTGGTCTTATCTTGTTTGGTAATGAATTTGATGGTCAACAAGATCCTTTTGAAGCAGGAATTAGTTTTGCTGTTCCATTGAAAACAAAAGAAGAAGATTTTATTGGTAAAGAAGAATTAATAAAAAGAAAAAATAACCCTCAAAAAAAACTTGTTGGGCTAGAATTAGCAGGTAAAGAAATTGCTGGTCATGGTGACTGTGTTCATATTGGAAGATCTCAAATTGGTGTGGTTACAAGTGGATGCTTATCCTCAACTTTAAATAAAAATATAGCATTGTGTAGAATGGATATGCAGTATTCAGAGATTGGAACTGAGGTTGAAATTGGTAAAATTGATGGTCATCAAAAAAGAATAAGTGCCAAAGTAGTTGCCTTTCCTTTTTATGATCCGACTAAGTCTAAAGTAAGATCATAAATTAAATGCCAAAAGATAAAAAAACTCTATTGAATTTCTGGGAAGATCAGATGAAGCAGTCACATACTTCAAGCAATTATTTTTTTAGAAAGTCCCCTTCTCATTATCATATGATGTTATTAGTAATGTCAGCTTATAAAGAAAGTAAAAAATTATCTGTTGAAGAGCTTAAAACAAAATTATTTAAAACATCTAGACCAAAATCAGCGCTGATTATTACTGAGGCTTGTGAAAAAGGATTCTTCCTATTAGAAAAAACTTCAACAGATCAAAGAATAAAAAATATTAAGCCAAGTGACTCTTTTATTAAGGAGTTTAACGAATATTTAAATACCCTTAAAAATATTAGTTATTAAGCATTTATTGGATAATGGCTAAAGTATATATTTTATATATATACTTTTTAGTTCTAAAAATAATTATATTAATTTAACTCTGTAAAAAATAGAGTTTGGAATGTCATCGTTACCCACAAAAGCAAAAGTAGTAATTATTGGTGGTGGAATACATGGTTTGAGTACCGCTTGGAAACTATCAGAAACATACAAAAATCCTGGAGACATAGTTGTTTTAGAGAAAAAAGATACCGCTGCAGGTGCAAGTGGGATTGCTTGTGGAGTTGTAAGAAATAACTATTTCCAACCTGCAATGCGAGAATTGATGGCTCATTCAGTTTCAGTTTGGGAAAGTGACCCAGAAGCTTGGAAATATAATGCTGTTGGATACTTGCAAATTTCACCTGAAGTTATGCATGAAGATGTGGCTTCTATTTATGAGCAGCAAAAAGCAATTGGTTACGAGTCTGAGTTTATAGAAGGTGAAAAAGATTGTATGAAATACATGAAAGGTATGTTTGACGATTGGCAAGCTCAAGGCATAACGTCTATTCTTCATGAAAAAAAAGGAGGATACGCCTTTAACGTAGATTCAATTAAGTCTCTTGAAAAAAAATCAATTTCAAATGGTGTAAATGTAATTAAAGAAGTTAAAGTAACAGGTTTTAAAAGAGGCAGTAACAGCAAAGCTGTAACAGGAGTAGAAACTAACAAGGGTACTATAGAGTGCGAACAAGTGGTTGTTGGTGCTGGTCCTTGGGTAAGAGATTTTTGGAATATGTTAGAATTACCAAAAACTGCAAACATTAAAGATAAAGACGGTAAGTTTCATAAAACAGACATGTGGAAATATTGGATGCTTCAAGAAGGCATAATAGGTGTTGATCCTGATTTTTTAAGAATGAATAATGGAGAACAGCCACCTGTTATTCACGTAGACTCAACTGCTCCATTATATTCTGATACAACAAAAAAATTAATCACAGATAAAATTTGGGGAATATATTATAAACCAGACATTGAAGGATTAGGTGTTCAAGGTGGTACATCTCCTTACATAGTTGATAAACATTTTGATCAAGTTAATGTTGATCCATATGGAGTAGAGTCACCTGAGTACCAAACTACAGAAGCATTTAATGATATGTGGTGTTCAGCTTTAGCGCATTGTCAAAAAAGATTTGAAGGAAAATCTGGTTTGTATAGAAAAGGACCATCTGGTGGACTTGGATGTATGACACCAGACTCGTTTCCAATCTTTGATAGATTTTTAGAGAATGTTTATATGATCGCTGATGCAAATCATGGATATAAAATGATTGGTGTGGGTGAGCTTGTAGCAAAAGAAATTCTGGGTACTGAAAGTGATTTATTGAAACCGTTTAGATTCAACCGTTACGAGAAGGGCGAACTTCACCCTACTTCGAACAGTCCGTTCCCTTGGAGTTAAACTTCAAGCCTAGACACTAATAAAGTTTTCAGCTACGTTTGAATAAATAAAATTCATTAAGAGGTGAAAATGACTGATCTAGAAAAACATGTTAACCAACCTGGGAGAAGTAAATTAGTTAAACAGGTTAGAGCTAAAATAAATGAACTAGGAATTGAATATATTTTTTTTCAATTTATATCGGTCACAGGAAGAGTTGTTGGTAAAGGTATTCCCACAGATCATTGGGAAAGAACTTGTGAAAAAGGTTTTCAATTAGTTTATGGGGCAACAGCCAACCTATTTACTGATCGTCATGGTAATTATATTGGTTATGGTCCTGAAGCAAAGGAACTAGTTGGTATACCTGATCCAGAAACATTTTGTCAACTTCCTTGGGACAAAAAAGTAGCAAGAGTTTTTGTTACTTGTTTTAGAAATAGAGAAGAAAGAGAAAACCCTGGTGCTCATTTAACCTCAGACTGTCGTGGTAATTTGAGAATTCATGCTCAAGAATTTAAGAAAAAACACGGATATCAATTAAGAGTTGGAACTGAGCCTGAGATGATGTGGTTAACAAAAAATGAAGATGGTACTCCAACTGGTAAAGGTTTTTCTAAACCATATTGTTATCACATTGACCAATTTGAATCTTTAAGACCAGTTTTTATGCAAGTTATGAAATATGCAAGAGCTATGGGTTTAGATATGATCCAGGGTGATCATGAAGATGCCCCAGGTCAGCTAGAATTAAACTGGATGTATGATGATGTTTTGAGAAATGCTGATAGATTATCTACATATAGACAGATCTGTGCACAGGTAGCCAGAGAATTTAATTTAATTGCTTGCTTTATGACTAAACCATTTATGGGTGTATCTGCAAGTGGTTGTCATACTAATATGTCTTTATGGACAGGTGGAAAAGACAAAGTTAATAAATTATCTCACAAATCTCTTCCAGCAATGGATGAAGTATTTACATATGTTGAAGGTGGAAAAAACACATTCATGCCTGACACTAAAGATGTCCAGTTACCGGGAAAAATAGGTTTAAAAGCAATTGGAGGAGTTATGAAACATCTGGGAGCCTTAACTGCAATTGGTTCGTCTACAGTAAACTCATATAGAAGATTATGGGATACAGGTTTTTGGGCACCAGTTTATGCTGATTGGGGATATCAAAATAGAACTTGTGGATTAAGGGTATCAGCACCTGGAAGATTTGAATATCGTTCAGTTGACTCGATGCATAATCCATATTTGATGGGTTCAGGATTATTAAAATGTTTTGACGATGGAATATCAAATAATATTGATCCAGGTAAACCAGAGTCTAGAAGTATGTACGAAGCTCAAGCAGCTGGTAAACAGGTTAAAAAATTACCTTTAAGTCTTGGTCAAGCACTTGATCGTTTAGCAGAAGATGAGGTTATTAAATCAGCTATGCCAGATGAAATGTATAAAGTTTTTCATTGGTATAAAAATGATGAATGGGAAAGATTTTTAGGTGCAACAACTCAATGGGATCTGGATACTTATCTTGATTGTCTTCCATAGGTCTTAAAATAAAAGAAGGGTATAAAATATGTGTGGTATCGCAGGTTTAATTCATAGAGGTAAATCTTCAAATGTTGGAAGTGAGCTTCAGGGTATGCTTCAAGCATTAAAACACAGGGGTGAAGATTCAACAGGTTATGCTTTATATGGGGATACGGATGGTAAATATTTTATCATGCGTTTTAAAGTTGGAGAAAATGTTGGAGAAGGTAGTTCTTCTGTTATGGAAGATGTTTCAGTCTACGATGAAAGAAAAAAAATTGTTGATCAAACTCTATCTGAGATGGGTGCAAAAATTGTTAAAGAGGAAAGAACTCTCCCTTACTCGTTAAGATATGAAATTGACTATGAAACTAAAGATTTATTAGATTTTTCTCAAAGAATAGAAAGTATTCCTGGAGTAGAAATATTATCGATGGGAAAATCTTTAGAAGTAATTAAAGACTTAGGAAATGCAAAAATGGTTTGTGATAGATACAGTTTAGATAAACTTGTTGGAACACACGCTATTGGTCATGCAAGAATGGCAACTGAATCTGGTGTGGATATTAAATCAGCCCACCCTTTTTGGGGATATCCTTTTAGCGATGTATCAGTTGTTCATAACGGACAGCTTACGAATTATTGGAACAACAGAAGAGTTTTAGAAAATAAAGGTATGAGATTTATGTCAGAATGTGACTCAGAATTGATTGCAGTTTATATAGCGCAAAAAATGAGAGAAGGAGCAAGTCTTGAGGAAGGAATGAAAGACTCTCTAACTGGTCTAGACGGCGTATTTACTTATTTTGTAGCAACAAAAGACTCATTAGGTATGGCAAAAGATACTATGGCAGCAAAACCTTTAGTGCTTTACGAGTCAGATGATTTAGTTGCAATGGGATCAGAAGAGATAGCAATCAGATCTGTGTTACCACAAGAAATTGATACTTATGATCCTTTTGATGGAGAGGTAAAAGTATGGCAAATATAAAAACAAGTGAGAAAAAGTCCAAAGCCCAATCAATGGGAATGCATACTGAGGTATTAACGGGAAGAACTCAGCAAAAGTTTTTTAACCCTGATGAAGCTGAAAACTTTTATTATTTTGGAACTTACGATGTTGACTTTAATAAAAGAACAGACTTAGACGTAATGAATATGTCAGCACCTGAGGCTAATAAAGAAATAGATAACTTAATGAGCCAAGGATATGGAACAATAGTAATTAAAAATCCACAAGGAAAACACAGTTTAGGTGTTGGTATTTTAAATAAACTAAATTTAATTTTTGAAGGAAGTTTGGGTTATTTTGGAATGGGATCTTGTGATGGTCCAATAGTTAGAATCAATGGAAGAGTTGGTTGGTCATGTGCAGAAAATTTAATGGCTGGAAAAGTTGTTATTGAAAAAAATGCAGGTTCTTGTTTTGGAGCTGCAATAAGAGGTGGAGATTTAATCTGTAAAGGTAGTGTTGGTGCAAGAACTGGTATCGATATGAAAGGTGGAACAATTATTATTGGTGGAGATGCTGGTGCATTTACTGGTTTTATGATGCAAAGAGGAAGAATAATTATCCTTGGAGATGTTGGGATAAATTTGGGTGATTCTATGTATGATGGGACAATTTTCGTAGGTGGAGAAATTGGATCATATGGTAGTGATGCTGTGGATGCAGAATTGACATCTAGTGACCAAGATTGGTTAAGACGAAAACTAAAGGTTGCAGAAATAGGTGAAGATTTTGATGTGAGTAAAATGAAAAAAATTGTAGCTGGTAAAAAACTTTGGAATTACGATAATTTAGAACCTACAGAGAAGAAAGGAGCAATTTAATGCCTAAGAAAAAAAGTAAAAAAAATGGAAAAGTAAAAGCAAATGGAAAAGGAGTTGGTGGAAAGGCTGATGTCCACGCACACGAAGAAGGAAAAAGAAATAAAAGTTTATTAGGGCATAATGCGATCTTCACTCCTGAAGTAATAGACGACATACATATAAAAGCACAGTTAGGAAGATACAGAATGCGTGGAATGGCATTAATGAAAAAAATTCCAACATTTGATGATTTAGTTTTCTTACCAGGAACATTAACGAGATTTGTAATTGAAGGTTATAGAGAAAAATGTGAGACCAAAACAGTAATTGGTCCAAGATGTGAAAACCCAATAGAATTAGATATTCCAGTTTATATTACTGGGATGAGTTTTGGTGCATTATCTTATGAAGCTAAAACTGCTTTAGCAAGAGGAGCAACTATGGCTGGTAGCGCTACTTGTTCAGGTGAAGGTGGAATGATACCTGATGAAAGAAGATATTCTGAAAAATGGTACTATCAATGTATCCAATCAAGATACGGTTTTAATCCTCATCATGCTCAGTTAGCTGATGGAATAGAAGTTTTTATAGGACAAGGTCAAAAAGTTGGAATGGGTGGTCACCTTATGGGGCAAAAAGTAACTGACCAAGTTGCTGAAATGAGATCACTACCTTCAGGTATTGACCAAAGATCACCTGCTAGACACCCTGACTGGTTAGGTCCAGATGATTTAGCTTTGAAAGTTCAAGAATTAAGACAATTAACAAAAAATAAAGTTCCAATTCAATTAAAATTAGGAGCTTCAAAAGTTTATGACGATGTCCGAATGGCTGCAAAATGTGATCCAGACTCAATTTATTTAGATGGAATGGAAGGATCTACAGGTGCTGGTCCACACATTGCTGCTGCAAATACTGGAATACCTGGAATTGCAGCTATTAGAGAAGCTAGAAGAGCAATTGATGATGTTGGTAAAACTGGAAAAGTAACTCTAATTTATGCTGGTGGGGTAAGAGATGGTGCTGATATGGCAAAAGCTTTAGCTTTAGGAGCTGATGCAATTGCTATTGGTACAGGATCTATGATAGCACTAAACTGTAACAAAGACATTCCTGAAGCTGATTTTGAAAAAGAAATGGGAGTAAAAGCTGGAGAATGTTACCACTGTCATACTGGTCGTTGTCCTGTAGGAGTTGCTACACAAGATCCAAAATTAAGAGCAAGATTAAATCCTGATGATGCTGCTTTAAGAGTTTATAATTATTTACACGCAATGACTTTAGAAGCTCAATTATTAGCAAGAGCATGTGGCAAAACAAATATACATTCTTTAGAGCCAGAGGATTTAGCTGCATTAACATCAGAAGCATCTGCATTAGCTAAAGTTCCTTTAGCTGGTACTAATTACACTGTTGGAGTTGATAACTATCACAAAATATAGGGTTACTATGCCAAAGAAAAAAACAAAAAAAATAAAATCTAAAGGCAAACCAAAAAAAGATAAACTTGGTACTTTTAAGGAAACTGCAAGAGAAAAATTAATTGGTCAACATATTGGTTATAGATATGACGTTAATTTACTTCCAGATTACAAAAAGATAACTCCATTTTTAAAGAAGTATATTGAAGCTATGGGATGGGATGATTTAAACTGGCTAGAAGATGTTCATATGGGTTATGAAGAAGACAGACCAGCAGTATTTTGTAGAAATGCTAACGGTTGGGTTACTATTCCAAAATCAATTAAATTACCTAACAATCAACAGGATAGAGACATGATAGCTAGAGAACTGCTAGTTAAATTTCAAATGTCTCCTAAACATCCACTTGTTGATTTAAAAAAAGCCTACTTAAAATTTTAATATCACAATCAAGAGTTGATTTTATTTTAAAATCTATTGTGCACAGTAGGTTTTTTAGGCTTGTTTTGTTTGTCACACCCTTAAAAATTTCATAAGCTTTCTTAAACAAATATGGGGGTAAAAAATGACTGATCAGTTAGGTGCTCTTACTACTATATTTACAGAATTTTACTACTGGGTAACGGTGGTACTGATGTTTTTAATTCACGTCGGTTTCTGTATGTATGAAGTTGGAGCGTCAAGATACAAACACCACCAACATACCTTAATGAAAAACACAATGCTTATACCTTTGGTAACAGTAACTTGGTTTTTATTTGGTTGGTGGATTTATTGGGCTTTTCCAACAGGACCAGGAATAGCTCCATCAATTATGACAGAAAGTACCGGACTAGTTTTAGGTGGAGGATTTGGAGGGAATGATCTCGCTAATCCAACTAACGCTCTTATGGCAATTAATCTTAACGACCATATAATGGGTGTTTTCTGGGCGGCGTTCTTACTATTTTCATGGACAGCTGCTTCTATTGTTTCAGGGGCTATCATTGAAAGAATAACAACTTTTGCATTTGGAGTTTTAGCAATTGCGATTGGATCTGTTTTCTGGACGATAGATGCTTCATGGGGATGGCACTTTGATGGATGGATGCTTAAAATTTTAGGGTATCACGATGCGTATGCATCAGGTGTTATTCACGCAATAGCAGGTGGATTTGCACTAGGTGTTCTAATGGTTTTGGGACCTAGAATTGGTAAATTCTCATCAAGTGGTGAACCAAGAAATATAGGACCAAGAAATCCTTGGCTAGTTACTATTGGATTATTTCTAATTTATACTGGTTTCTGGGGATTTTATGCAGCTTGTAATGTTCCGATATATGACCTTGGACCTGAGTATGGAATGGAAGGAGTAACATTCTGGACAGCAACTAACATCTATTTAACACCTACTACATTAAGTGGAATAACTATGAACTTCTTAATGTCGTTATCAGGTGGATTGTTAGCTGGATATGTTATAGCAAAAGGTGATCCTTTCTGGACTTACTCAAGTGGACTAGCAGGTATAATATGTGCATCAGCTGGAAATGACTTATATCATCCAATTCAAGCTTTAATTATTGGTATGATTGGTGTTGTTATTTCATACAAACTTCATTATTGGGTTGAACGAAAATTCAAAATTGATGATGCGGTTGGAGCAGTAGCTGTACATGGTTATGCTGGTTTTATTGGACTTATAATCTGTGGATTTGTTTTGAATGGTTATCCTTCATCTGGATATAGCGTTGGAGCTATGTTTGATGGAACAACTTACGCAACAATTAATCCATTAGGTCAATTTATAGGAGCAATAATAATGTTCTTAGTTCTAGGGCTTATACCAGGATATATAATTGCTAGAGTTCTTAACGGAATGGGTAAATTAAGAATCCCACGTGAAGTTGAGATAGCAGGACTAGACTACGAAATGATGGAGACTGCAAAAGATGATGAAAAAGCAGTTTCATCAGCAACCAGGTAAAGGAGAAAAATATGGCTACAGTATCAAACTGGATAGATCATCTAAATAAACCTGCAGAAGAGGTTGCTGGATCGGTTTATCCTGGAGCAGGATCTAGTGAATTTATACTAGTCCTATTGTTAATTGCTGTATGGATTGGATGGAGTGTCATTACAGATAAATCTGAGAGGGAAGAACTTGATAGATTATCTAGAAAAAGACACGGTGCAAACGACCATAAAAGCAATATTACCGATTGGTAATTAAAAGAAAATTTGGGCGCTACTTGAATGTAGCGCCCTTTTTTTATAATCTTATTATAATGAGTGAAGATAAAAACGAAGAGCTGAGACCTACGAAAATGAGAGGGGTTGCTTTTCCAAAAGCAAAGTATGGAGTAATTCTTGCAATTATCTTAATAGTACTAGTAAATTTTATTTTATATAAAGAAACTATCTTTTCATTTTTTAAATAATTGTGATAGCCTAGGTAATGGCTAAAAACTTATTCAAAATAGCAAAGCAAAAAAAAATAAAATATTTCTTAATAAGTTTTGTTGATCTTTTTGGCGTACTCAGATCAAAACTAGTTCCAGCGCATGCTATTAAAGAAATGCAGACTGCAGGAGCAGGATTTGCTGGTTTTGCAGCTTGGCTAGATATGTCACCCGCAGATAGCGATATGTTTGGTATTCCTGATCCAGATAGTTTAATTCAATTGCCTTGGAATAAAGAGGTAGGATGGCTTGCATCTGATTTATGGATGAACGGTAAACCTGTAGAAGCTTCTCCAAGAGTAATGCTAAAAAATCAAATTAAGAGATTAAAAAAACAAAATCTAATAATGAAATCAGGTGTAGAGTGTGAATACTTTTTAATCTCACCGGATGGAAGTTCAATTGCTGATCCAAGAGATACTCAATCTAAACCTTGTTATGACCAATCAGCGTTAATGAGGAGATATGATTTAATTAAAGAGATTTGTGATTGCATGATTGAGATGGGATGGGGCCCTTATCAAAACGATCATGAAGATGCTAATGGTCAATTTGAGATGAATTGGGATTATGATGATTGTCTAAAAACGGCAGATAGACATACGTTTTTTAAATATATGGTAAAAACTATAGCAGAAAAACATGGTTTAAGAGCAACTTTTATGCCTAAACCATTTGAAAACCTCACAGGTAATGGTTGTCATGCCCACGTATCAGTTTGGAATGGAAAGAAAAATAAATTTTTAGATAAATCAGACAAGCTTGGACTTAGTAAAATGGCTTACAATTTTTTAGGTGGAGTAATTAAAAATGCTTCATCTCTATCTGCTTTCTTTAATCCAACAATTAATAGCTATAGAAGAATTAATGCACCTCCAACAAAATCTGGGGCATCATGGTCACCGAGCAGCATATCTTACACAGGCAATAACAGAACACATATGATAAGAATTCCAGATCCTGGTAGATTTGAACTAAGATTGATGGACGGATCTGCAAATCCATATTTGTTACAAGCAAGTGTATTAGCTGCTGGGCTATATGGATTAAAAAACAAAATTGATCCAGGAGAGCCTCTTACTTGTAATATGTATACAGATTACAAAAAATATCCTAACTTACCTAAATTGCCAAATGAACTTCAAGACTCACTAGAACTTTTAGAAAATAATATGGAAATGAATGAATCCTTTGGAAAAGAAACAATTAATAGCTATATAAAACTTAGAAAATCTGAAATTAATGAATTTGATAATAAAGAAAACTTCGATAAGTCCAAACCTGTAACACAATGGGAAAGACAAAATACTTTAGACTGTTAAAGTGAAGACTTTAAAAAGTATTAAAAACTGGACACTTACGAAATCTATTAAAAATAATAATTTCAGTTTTAAAAGAAATTATGTTTTAAGATTTGTCCCTTCTTTGTTATTAACAAAAGCTTTTAAATCAATTTCTAGGTGGAAAAGTTATAAGGCTACACCCCTACTTAAACTTGATGAATTACAAAAGAATTTAAAAGTAAATAATATTTTTTATAAAGATGAGTCTAAAAGATTTCATTTAAAATCCTTTAAGGCATTAGGAGGAGCATATGCTGTTGAAAGAATATCTAAAGGAAAAAAAAATATAATTATTTCCTCAGCAACTGCTGGTAACCATGGAAGATCTGTTGCATGGGGCGCAAAAAGATTAGGTTTAAAATGTAAAATCTTTGTCAGTCAATACGTAAGTGACTCGAGAGTCAAAGAAATTAAAAAATTTGGAGCTGAAGTTATAAGAGTTAAAGGAGATTACGAAAACTCACTTAATGAATGTAAAAAGTTATCGAAAAAAAATAATTGGAAAATTGTGCAAGATGTTGCGACAAGAGATTATAAATTGGTCCCTCAACTTACAATGGCAGGATATTCCATAATGATAAGAGAAATATCTAAACAAACTAATCAATATATAACCCATATTTTTTTACAAGCCGGTGTCGGGGGCATGGCTGCTGGTGTTGTTGCTGGTGTTGCTAAATATTTTAAAAGAATTCCAAAAATTATAATTGTTGAGCCTGATAGAGCTGATTGTGTACTTCAAAGTATTAAAAATAATAGACTTAAAAAAATTAAGATTAAAAAAGAAAGTATCATGGGCGGTATGTCATGTAATGAAATGTCATATATTCCTTGGCAAATATTAAGAAAAGTAAGCAATTGTTGTGTATCTGTAAGTGACCGGAATGTTGCCAAAACTGTAGCTATGCTTAAAGACAAAAAGCTCAGCAAAAATTCAATAATTGGTGGAGAATGCTCTACACCTGGAATTATAAGCCTAATTGGTGTTTGTAATAATTATAAGACTAAAAAACTCATTGAACTTAACGAAAAATCTAATGTTTTAGTAATAGGATGCGAAGGTAATGCAGATGTTAAACTTTACAAACAACTGCTATCTAAAGGAAGAAAATAAAATTCACATGACAAAAAATGCAATATTTTGGATCAGGGAAGATTTTAGAATTGAGCATAATCCAGCACTTTCTTTTGCTAGTCAAAATCATGATAATGTTATTGGATTATTTATTTATAACAAAGCTGATTTTGATAAAAAACGAGAAGCACAAAAATGGTGGCTTTATAAATCTTTAGAAGAATTTAAATCGGAATTATCTAAATATAAAATAAATCTTCAAATATTAGAGGGAGATGAGCTAGATGTGTTATCAAAGATAAAAAAAAAAGACAACATTTCAGTTTATTGGAATAAAATATACGAACCAGATGTAATTGCTAAAGGTAAAAAAATTAGAGATGCTTTTTTAAAAAATGAAGTTCAGTTTAAATATTTTAAAGGAAATATTTTAAACGAATTTCAAGAAGTAACTAAAAACGACGGAACACCATTTAAAGTATTTAGTCCATTTTGGAGAAATGCTGAACAAAAATATTTAAGCTTACCTCCAAGTAAAAATTATATTGTAAAAAAAAAGATAAAGTCAATCGCAGTTTTCAAGAATTGTATTGAGCCTAAAGATATTTTGCCTAAAAAGAATTGGTATAAAAAATTTGAAGAATATTGGAAAGTTTCAGAAAGTGACTCAAAAAAAGCTCTTAATATCTTAATTGAAAAAAGGATTAAAGATTATGGAACGAGTAGAGATTATCCATCAGTTGAAGGTACATCAAAATTGTCTCCTTATATTAAACATGGTCAAATTCATGTAAGCACTATTTGGCAAAAGTGTAATGAAATTAAATCTAAAGGAATTGGCTACAGAAAATATATCAATGAATTAGGCTGGCGTGAGTTTTCACATAGCTTAATTAATTATTTTCCAGAATTTTTAAAAGGTAATTATAGAAAAGAATTTGATCGATTTCCTTGGGTAAAAAACGAAAAGTTTCTAAAAGCATGGAAATCAGGAATGACAGGCTATCCTATTGTAGATGCTGGAATGAGAGAGTTATACGAAACAGGATGGATGCATAACAGAATTCGAATGGTAGTTGGTTCTTTTTTGGTTAAGCATTTGAGAATTAATTGGACCGAGGGTGAAA
This sequence comes from uncultured Pelagibacteraceae bacterium, assembly GCA_902605605.1. Lineage (GTDB taxonomy): Bacteria > Pseudomonadota > Alphaproteobacteria > Pelagibacterales > Pelagibacteraceae > Pelagibacter. Next base: position 3,077 of record CACLDI010000004.1, on the reverse strand, counting down.
AACATTTCAGAAATTGTTTATTAGATTTTAATAAAGCAAATAACGTAGCTCAATGGCAATGGGTTGCTGGTTGTGGAGCTGATGCTGCACCTTACTTTAGAATATTTAATCCAATTTTGCAGGGTGAAAAATTTGATAAAGAAGGTTTGTATGTGAAGAAATGGGTTCCAGAATTAAATAAAGTTCCTAATAAATTCATCCATAAACCTTGGGAAATGGAACACAAATATCAAGAAGCAATAAAGACTATAATAGGGAAAGATTATCCTAAACCTATTGTGGTTCACGAAAAAGCAAGAGCTGCTGCACTAGAAGCTTTTCAATCACTTAGGAAATAAATGCTCTAATCTCCAATAAAATGGTGAATAATTGTTCTATTTTGCGGCTCTAAACGATGTTCAAATAAATATAAACCCTGCCAAGTTCCAAGTAGTAATTCATTATCTTTAACGCTAAGTGAGATTTGATTGTTGGTTAATGAAGATTTTATATGTGCAGGCATATCATCTTTACCCTCAGTGGTGTGTACGTATAATTTATTATCCATAGGTACTAATTTATCGAAATATTTTACTAAATCTGTTTGGACATCTGGGTCGGCATTTTCTTGAACAATTAAAGATGCACTAGTATGTTGTATACTTAGATTAAGCATTCCATTTTTAAATTTATTTTTGTTAATCCATTGAATTGTCTGATCAGTGAATTCATACAACCTTTGACCAGTAGTACTTATTTTAAGATTTAAGAACTCTTGCTTCATTAATTTTTTTCCACAGATGTTAATTCATATAATCGACTGATTGTTCTTTTAAATGGGTTTTCTAATAATCTTGACGACGTAAACTGATCTATATTTTGTTCAGCTGTTACTGCTAGAGGAATATTTTTGTCATATATGACGTCAATTAAAATTATAAATCTTTGTTGTTGATTAGAATTAATATCATTAAATTGTGGAATGTTATCTAGAGTAATAAATTTACAATTTTTAATTATCTCTAAATAATCTTCAGCACCAAGGTTTTGATCACATAGATCATCAAAATTAAATCTAGCTACTCCTTCATAAAAATTTTCTATTTTAAAAACTCTTCCCTTCACGTTAATTATTTTTGATAAATGATTTTTATTTTTTGTAATAGTTCTAAAAAATTTATTTATTTTAAAATTAGTCTCTTGATTTAGAGGGTAAAAATATCTTTGTTTTTGGTTTTCGTTTGATTTTCTATAATCGTCTTCTATTTTGAGCTCAAGTTCAACAGAATGTTTCTCCATAATTTTTATAAAAGGTTTAAACTGATCTCTTTGAAGGCCATCTTTATAAAGTTCAGAAATTTTTGTATTAGACGTTAAAATAATTTTAATACTATCTTTAAATATTTGCTCGAATAATTTTCCTAAAATCATCGCATCAACAATATTGGTTACTTGAAACTCATCAAAATAAATTAATTCAGTTTTAGATTTTAAATCTTTTACAAATTGATTGATTATATTTTCCTCGTTATTTTCTTTTTTTTCATGTGCAAAATCATGAAAACTAAGCATAAACTCATTAAAGTGTAGTCTTAATTTTTTTTCTTTTACTAGATCAAAAAAAAAGTTTAAGATCATTGTTTTTCCAACACCAACACCCCCATGTAAATAGAAAGCTAGTTTTGAATTATTTTTTGAAAAAAATTTATTTAAAATTGATTTATTAAAATTCAATTTATAATAACTTTTTAATTCATCAATAACAGTTAATTGATAAGAATTAATTTCTAAATTATTTTTTTTACAAAAATTTTGAAAAAGATTATCTAAATTCATTTTTTTGTTTTAAAATCAATACCATATTCTGATCTTGGTCCTTTACGTAATCCAAATGGACCAGAAATAAATATAGTTAAAGGTCTTGTTCCTGGCTTAAGATCAACTCTATGCAAATTATTTGCTGATCTAAAGCCGATATAACCAGGTGGTCTCCAGAATTTTCCTGTACTCAAAGTCTCCCAATAACCATCTCTTATAACTATTGTTATATAAGGAAAAGTGTGATTATGCACACCTTCACCGTGATCATCAGCTAGCATTTCATGTATTAATATATTGAATGGAAACCACTTTGGTCGGTGTCTCATTAAAATATAATACCGGTTCATCCAAGGCTTTGCTTCATCAAATTTAGGATGGGAAGGACCTCTGTCTAATACAACTTTTTTTCTACCGATCTTATCTAAAAACTTTAAGATCATATTTAATTATACTGGATAATAGATCCATTTCTAACTAAAAATAAATTATTATTAAATATAAATGGTTTTGAGACAAGATTAGATGAAACTTTTTCTATTTTGAGAATGTTGCTATTTTGTAAATCTACCACAATCATTTTACCATCAGAATTTGTTAAATATAACTTTTTGTTACCTATTGCAAATCCTATTGGGTAAATATTTTTTCTTTTTTTTTGTTTATAAATTTTAAAAAGATCAGTTACCCTAATTATATTTCCCTTATTCTTTTCTATTACATATAAATAGCCATCATTAGAAACTGTGAATATTAAATTTCCAGTCATCACTGGTGTTATATTAGAATTTATTTCGCTTATCCAGTTTGTAGTACCTGTTTTTACATCAATTGAATAAAATTCATTTTTATTATTTGAAATAAAAATAGAATTACCATCAGAAACAAGTTGTGAAGTTTTGAAATTATAAGTTTCATTTATAATACTGCTACTTTGAGTGGGTAGTTGCCAAATAATCAGACCACTATCAACATCAGCAGCTGTTATATCACCGATTGAATTACTAAAAACTATCATGTCACCAATTATAATTAGTGAATACTTAGAGCTTGATACTGTAAAAGATTCTTCTGTTTTTAAGTTCCAGCATTCTGATCCATCCTCTATTTTATAGCATCTAAGAATATTCTTATAATCTAAAACAAAAAATTTATTTTTATATTTTTTAATCTCTGAATTAAAAGGATAGGTATTATTTTTAGACCAATTGAGTTCGCCAGTATTACTATTAATTGAATAATATTTTGCTATACTATCACTAACCAAAATACTTTCTTTA
>CACLDI010000003.1 GCA_902605605.1 uncultured Pelagibacteraceae bacterium | reverse complement strand
AAGATATTATAATATTGTAGTTTGTAAGCGATAATCCAAAAATTTTGAATGTTACATCTTTGCAACTTATACTTTTTTGTTGTAATTGCTTTAATATTTCATCTTTATCAAAAATATTTGCTCCCTTTTCAAGATCGCAAAGTAAAGACTCTTTTATAAAACCTTGTTCAATTCCTAAGTGATATAAGGACAATATTGTTGCTATTAAAAAAATTATAGCCAATGAGAGAATTAGATACTTTTCTAATTTATTGTACTTATAATTTATTAATATAATCAAGATTGCTAAAAAATACGGGATCCTTTCATACACACAAAGATTACAAGGTTGGTGACCAAGAATGTATTCTATAAAATATGCAGATACTAATGCAATAAAGCTTATTAAAAATATACCTGTAAATAAATTTTTTTTGCTGAGGTTAAACATTAAATTTATAAAATAGAAATATTATTAAAAATATAATAACAAGCAATATCCCCAAAATGGTAAACCATTTTGATCCATGTTTGTTCATAAAGTCAGTAAATAAATGTCCAAATTTATAAGATAAGTAAGAAATAATAAAAAACCTAAGACTTCTAGAGATTAGACTTACAAGGACAAATATGAAAAGATTAAAACCAATTAATCCACTAGCAATTGTGAAAGCTTTATAAGGCAAAGGAGTAAAACCTGCTAAAAAAAGTATACTTAGCCATGCTAGAAACCCCTCTCCAATAAATAGATTATATTTTAATTTTTCAACTTTATTTTCATATCCATAAAATTCGATCACATTAAAAGATAGATCATAAAAAAATGATCCCAGGAAGTATCCAAAAATACCTCCCAAAACTGAAAAAATAGATGCTATCAAAAATATTTTTATGTAATTTTTTTTCTTTGCAATGACCATAGGCACAATCATTACGTCTGGAGGTATGGGAAAAAAAGAACTTTCAATAAACGAAACTAAACCCAAATAAAAATTTGAGCTCTTATGTGATGCTAAATCTAAACATTTCCTGTAAAGAGTTTGAAACATTTTTTGGTTTTAATATAATTTTAGTTCTTATACTATTTAAATATAATTTAATTCAAATTAGCGGGCGAATGGCGGAACTGGTAGACGCGCACGACTCAAAATCGTGTTTCGCAAGAAGTGAGAGTTCGATTCTCTCTTCGCCCACCAAAAGATATGGAAATAGACAAACAAAATAATCTTTTAGAACTTTTTTACCAACAGTACTTAAAAGAAAAGCCTGACCAAATTTTTTTGAAATCATTAAAAAATTTAGAAAATAAATTTACATGGAAAGAAACCTATTTAAACATTTTAAAACTATCTGAAGAGTTAAGTTTATTTATAGAGAATAAAGATCGTTGTTTGTTAATTTCAGAAAATAGACCTGAATGGATGATCTCTGATTTAGCAATAATGTTATCAAAAGGTATTACAGTTCCAGCTTATACGACCTATGTAGAAAGAGATTACGAATATTTAATTAATGATTGCAACCCATCAGTTGTAATTGTTTCAGATGTTTTGCAATATAATAAAATTAAAAATATAATTAAATCTAAGCCTTTCATAAAAAAAATATTATCTTTTGAAGAGATTAAAGATGTAAATGATGTTATTTGCATCAAAAATATTTTTGAAAAAAAAAAATATCGGGAAAAAAATTTTCTAGATTTAGATATTTCAAGAAAAGATCTTGCCTGTATAATTTATACCTCAGGCACACAAGGAAACCCGAAAGGTGTGATGTTAAGTCATGGAGGAATATTAAGTAATTGTGAAGGAGCTTTATTTTTACTCAAAGAGTTTATTTCAAAAAAAGCTCGGTTTTTAACCTGGTTACCTTTATCACACTCGTATGAGCATACTGTTCAATTTGTTCAGATAGCACTAGGCGCTAGGGTGTTTTATGCTGAAAGTATCGATAAGCTCATAAAAAATATGGGTGAATGTAATCCTGATATAATGACTGCTGTTCCAAGATTTTATCAAAATTTGTATCAAAAAATAAATGCATCTTTTAATAAAACAAAAGGTTTAAAAAAATATCTTATCAACAAAATGCTTTTTCTTGGGGAGAAGGTTTTGTTTAAAAATAAATTGTCTAAATTAGAAAAAGTACAAAATATTATTTGTGAAAAATTAGTCAGAAAAAAAATAAAATCACAATTTGGTGGTTCCCTGAAGCTATTTATTTCTGGAGGTGGTGCTTTAGATAAAGATGTGGGGGTATTTTTAAATGCAATAGGATTACCAACTTTACAGGGATATGGTTTAACAGAAACTTCTCCAGTGGTTAGTTGTAATCCAAAAGATGATATAAGAATCGATACTGTTGGACCTGCTTTTGCTGCAAATGAGGTTAAAATAGCAGATGATGGTGAGATCTTGGTTAAGGGTGAAAACGTAATGTTAGGCTATTGGAATAATGAGGAAGAAACTAAAAAAGTTTTAAATGATGGATGGTTGTCTACTGGTGATATAGGTCAGTTTGAAAATAAATACTTAAAAATTACAGACAGAAAAAAAGATATTTTAATTACTCCTGGAGGAGACAATATTTCACCAATAAAAATTGAAAATGATTTATTAAAAATTGATTTTGTTGAACAAACCTTAGTTTATGGAGATAACAAACCTTATTTAGTTGCATTATTAGTTTTAATTAAAGAAAAATCTAACATATCCGACGAGATAATTTTAAAAGAATTAGAAATAGTAAATAAAAACTTGTCAAAAATAGAAAAAATAAAAAAATTTATTGTTATTAAAGATCAATTTACAATTGAAAATGGACTAATAACTCCAACATTAAAATTAAAAAGATATAAAATTATACAGAAATATAAAAATCTTTTAGAAAATCTTTATTAATTTATTTTTATAAGATGGTTTATTAACCGCATAAACATTAACTTAATTAATACATTAAAATTTAAAAAATAATAAAAAATAAAAAATAATTTTTCAAATTCTAAGTTTTAATTAAAGGTTTGACATAACTTATAGAAAAAAATAAAAATATAGTAATAGCGAATCATTTTGATTCGTTTAACTAAAACAGGGAGCTAAAGATGCCTAAGAAAAGAAAAAAAGCGGCAAAGAAAACTAAGAAAAAAGCTAAGAAAAAAGCTAAGAAAAAAGCAAAAAAAAGAAGAAGAAAATAGTAACTTAGTATTCTTTACAAAAAACGCTTCTCATTACAATTTGTGTGAGAGGCGTTTTTTTTATTCCTCAATAGGTTCGTCAGTATCTGAAATTGGTTCGTCTACTGGTAGTTCTGTTGCAGCTGCTTTAGTTGCTATAGGTGCTGCTTGTGTTTGACTACCCATGTTTCTTTTTAAGGCTTTATCTAATTTTTTTTGAGTGTCCTCTAGTGATAAATTCAAAATAATCTGAAACTCAGATAAAATTCTTTCATAAGCTTTTTCAAAGAGTTGTCTTTCACTATAAGATTGATCAACCATTAGATCATCACCTTTATTCAAATCTCTGACAACTTCTGCTAATTCATAAATTTTTCCAGAGGATATTTTTGCCTCATACTCTTGTGCCCGTCTACTCCACATTGATCTTTTTATTTTTGGCTTACTTTTAAGAATTGAAATACATTTATTGACCTGATTAATAGTTGCCAAAGGTCTTAAATGAGACTGCTTATTAACCGGCACCATTCCATTTGCTTTATCTTTCTCAAATTTAATAACATAAGTCTCAACGTCTATTCCACCTATATTGATTTTTTTAAATTCTGTAATTTGTCCAACACCATGTTTAGGATAAACAACATAATCTTTCATTTTGTATTCTCTTTTTTCAGTTTCTTGTTTTTTAACTTTCTTTATCTCTGGTTTTAATTCGTTAGTTTTAGAGATTCTTAGGTTGTCAACTTTTGGCTCTGGTGGTGTTGATACTTTTTTTTTATTTGTTTTTGTCTTTATAGATTTTGGAGAAGCTTTTTTTGAAACTTTTTTAATTTTTTTTGAAATTATTTTTTTTGTTTTTTTTACTTTACCTTTAGCAACTTTTTTTTTAGCAACTTTTTTTTTCACTTTTTTTTTGGCTTTTCTGTTAAAGATTTTCTTTAAAATATTTTTCGTACTTATTTTGCTCATCCTTAAATTTTTCATGATCCAGTGGAGGATCTTTTTTTTCACTTATGTTAGGCCAGATATCAGAATACTTTGTATTAATCTCTAACCATTTTTCACTTCCAGGTTCGGTATCAGCTTTAATGGCATCAACAGGACATTCTGGCTCACAAACGCCACAATCTATACACTCATCCGGTTTAATTACAAGCATATTTTTCCCTTCATAGAAGCAATCTACCGGACATACATCAACGCAGTCAGTTAATTTACATTTAATACAATTATCATTAACAAGATATGTCATTTCAAATTTTCATTTTTAATTTTGTTTTTAATATCTCCCATTACCTTACTATCTATATAAAGAAGCCCAGCAAGTCTTCTCATTAAATTAGTTTCGTATAAATCAGCATCTTTATTTGAGTATATTATTGTCCAGAGTGCCTCTATTATTTTGACTTTTTCATTTTCAGATAAATTTTTTACTTCCCTTGTAAATTCAAGGATTTGATTTGAATTTTCTTCAACAATTTTTGCTTCCTTAATTGTGGAAGAAAGATTTTCGTTTTTAACTCCCAATTCTAAAAGCGTTTTTTTAATTATTTCTTCTTCATTATCAGTATAATTTTCATCAATCTTAGCTGTATGGATTAACAAAGCGCCGACTTTGATTAAAAAGCTATTGTCAATTTTTTTATCATCTTTCTTAAAAAACATAATGACTATCGTAGGTTTAAATTTTTTAAAACTTCAAATGGATTTTCTTTTAAAACTTTTTTAATTGGAGCTTTTTTGAATTTTTTAATCGGGTTATATTTGAAATATATTTCTTTTTCTTTTTCAAATACTTTATAATTCATTTTCGTTAAGAGTTTTTTAAAGTTTTCTTTACTACATCCTAATAAATTTAACATTTCAGGAACTACTTTAATGTCACTTTTTTCTTTTGAATTTGAATTAATGATTAACATAAATAGTCTTTCTAGAATATCTATCCTGACAAAGAATGCGTCAAATTTCTCAAATCCACATAAAAGCATGAAGTTTTGATTTTTTAAGTCTTTATTGTCTACAAAATTAAGACCAAATGTGGGGGGTTTTAAATTATAAAATTTTTGATGAAAATTTTTCCACAATAAAGTCCTTAAAGAGACAGCTTCAGGCTTAATTAATTGATGCAGAAACACATGATACCGTCCAAATTTTACACCTAATTCTCTAAGTATTTTTCTTTCATTTTGACCTAAATTTTTTAAATATTCAGATACCTGATCTCTCTTTAAGACACCATTATTTTCATAAAGCTGATATGCTAAAGCTTTTATCGATGGGTTATTTTCTTTAATATTTTTTAGGTCAATAAGACTTTTTAATACCTCATTAATTTTTGTTTGAATCCAACTGTAAATATATTCATTTAATTTTTGTTTAGGGCCTTGATCAATTATGTCATCTATTAATAAATTAAAATTAGGATTTAGATAATCAGTACCTGTAGAAAGTTTTGCAATGGGAAATTTATTCCAATAAATTTTGAAATCTTCATGGAGTTGAATTAAACCTGTATCAATAATTGCCTGAATTCTTCTCTCAAGTTCTGGGCCAATAGTCTGTCTTGCTGCTTTTTTTAAGGATTTGATATCTGTCTCTAGAGCACCTTTTTTCAGGTCTAATTCTAATTTTAAGCCATTGATTTTTCCAATAAATTGTTCATCGATCATTACGTCGTTGTTTTCCAAGATTTCTGTTTTAAATTCCATTTCTTGTTTTAATCCTCTTGCAAGAACACTTGCTCTTTTATCAATAAAAGTTTTAGTAAGTTCTTCATGAAGTCTATCTGAAAGTCTATCTTCTAAGTGTTTAGTTTTCTCAATCCAATAATCCTGATTTTCTACCCAATTATTTTTATTTGAAACATATGACCAAGTCCTAACATTTGCAATTCTATTTGATAAAGAGTCAACATTTCCATCTAATTTGTCAAGTTTCAAGAGCTGTAATCTCATATAATCGTTGGAAATTACTCTTTTATCACTACTTAAAAATTTAAATACACTACCAATAACCTCATAATGGTTACCATAAGTTTTTTTTACAAAATCAGGAATTTGACAGCACTCCCATAGTAGACTTAGAGTTTTCTCATCAAATTTTAAATTATTAAAATTAATATCTTTTAAAAAAAATTTAAGAGCTTTTTCATCTTCACATTCATGTATTTTTCTCAACCATTCCATGTGAGGTTTTTCATCTAAACTTTTAATTAAACTAGAAGAGTTATTAAAATTTAAATTTGAATTCCTCCAAAATAAAGTTCTTATTTCCTCAAATTTGTGGCTCTCTAAGAGATCTACATCTTCAGCCGTTATTTCTTTACATTCTCCAGTTATACCAAAACTACCATCATTTAAATATCTTCCAGCTCTTCCAGCTATTTGACCTATCTCAGAAAGATTAAGTCTTCTTAATTTTTTTCCATCAAATTTTTTAAGATTAGAAAAATAAACATGTTCTAAATCCATATTAATACCCATTCCAATTGCATCAGTTGCAACTAAAAAATCCACATCTCCCGACTGATATAATTCTACTTGAGCATTTCTAGTTTTAGGACTAAGCGAACCCATTACTATAGCTGCTCCACCCTTTTGCCTTCTTATTAGCTCTGCTATTGCATAAACTTCTTCTGAAGAAAATGCTATGATTGCAGTTTTTCTATTTATTCTAGAAATTTTTTTATGACCTGAATATGTAAGTTTCGAAAGTCTATCTCTATTTATAAACTCTATATCGCCATCTAATTTACTAATAATATTTTTGATAGTATTAGACCCCATTAACATTGTAAGTTTTTCACCTCTCATATTTAAAAGTCTATCTGTAAAAATATGCCCTCTTTCATGATCAGCACACATTTGTATTTCATCCACTGCAACAAATTCTAAATATTTGTCGATTGGCATAGACTCAACTGTGCATAAGAAATATTTGGCATTTGATGGAATAATTTTTTCTTCACCTGTGATTAAAGCAACTTTATCAGTACTAATCTTTTTTATTACTTTGTCATATACTTCTCTTGCTAACAATCTAAGAGGAAAACCAATCATTCCAGTTTCAAACGAAAGCATAGTTTCTATTGCAAGATGGGTCTTTCCAGTGTTTGTAGGTCCGAGAACAGCAGTAATTTTATTTTTTTTCATTTCTATGTTTGGTACTATTTTTTTTTTACCTACCAGATATTGTTACAGCTATAGAACAAAAATAGACTAAAACATGACCGAATCGGAGCGTAAAAAGTTCTCATTTTATTTTTTCAAAATTTTCCAAATTCCTGAAGCTGAGGTTATTATTTTTTTATTACATCTGAGTTCACAAAACAGAAAAACAAGTGTTTTAGTTCTTTTTAAAATTCTAGTGTGCCCAATTATTTCGTCACCTTCTTCTGAAGAACCAATAAATTTTATGTCCAAAGAAATTGTTACACAGGGAACGTTACCAGCAGCTCTATGAGCAGCCGTTCCAGCTCCAGAGTCAATTAGAGCTGACAAATATCCACCGTGAGTTATACCTATAGCGTTTAAATGATTTTTATTTATTAAAGATTTAAATTCATATTCTGTTTCGGATATCGTTCTAAATAAAACACCTCCGTTATGTTTCATAAAACCAGGATTGATACTTATCTGTTCAAATTTTTTGGTCATTTCTATAACAAGTAAGTTAAGATTAATAAAATTATCACAATAATAATAAAAAAATACACTACTGATTTTTGTAAAGAAGCTTTTAAAAGCCAATCAAACATCTCAATTCCTTTTTGGTGGACCGCCCAGAACTCGAATCTGGAATCTCCCGGTTCGTAGCCGAGCGCCTTATCCAATTTGGCCAGCGGTCCTTATTAGTTGTATGTTTCATATATCAAAGTTTTTGATGTAATTTAACTTATAAAATAATATGTTGGCAATTAAATGAGTAAAATTCCCAATGATGTTGTTATTACTTCTGCGCTACGAACGCCAATAGGTAAATATAAGGGATCTCTCAAGAGCATCAGTGCAGACAAGCTTGGTGCATTAGTTATTAGAGAGGCAATTTTTAAATCAAACCTCAAAGGAGAAGATATAGATGAGGTTATTATGGGACATGTTCTCACAGCAGGTCTTGGTCAAAATCCGGCGAGACAAGCTTCAATTCATGCAGGAGTTCCTGTTTCAAAACCTGCACACATAGTAAATCAAGTATGTGGATCTGGTTTAAGATCTGTTGTATCCGCTTATCAATCGATAAAGTTACAAGAGAATGAAATTATCGTTGCAGGAGGGCAAGAAAGTATGTCTAGAGCAAAGCATGCAATTTTTTTAAGAGATGATATGAAATTTATCGAAGATAATTTGATAGATACAATGATTAAAGATGGACTTTTGGATTCTTTTAATGATTATCATATGGGCGTTACAGCAGAAAATATTGCAGAAAAATACAATATTTCCCGACAAGAGCAGGATATTTTTTCTATAAGTTCTCAAAAAAAAGCAAAAAAAGCTTATGAGGAAAAAAAGTTTAAGGATGAATTAATAAAGTTACAAATCCAAACTAAAAATGAAAAATTTATTTTTGAACATGATGAATATTTGAGAAATAACATAAATCTGGATGATTTAGCAAAACTTAAAACAGTATTTAAAGAAAATGGAACTGTTACACCTGGAAATTCATCTGGATTAAACGATGGTGCTGCGGCTATAGTTTTGATGACTAGAGAAAGAGCCGAGTTAAAATCCTTAGAAATACTTGCAAACATTGTGTCTTGGGCATCATCAGGAGTGGAGCCTTCTCTTATGGGACTTGGACCGATACCCTCAATTAAAGAGGCTCTTACTAGAGCTCAGTGGAAAATAGAGGATATAGATTTATTTGAAATCAATGAAGCTTTCGCAGCACAATCTATTGCAGTTATAAGAGAACTTAAAATTCCAGAAGAAAAGGTTAACGTAAATGGTGGAGCAATAGCTTTAGGTCATCCTATAGGTGCCTCAGGAACAAGAATACTTGTCACATTAATTCATGAACTTAAAAGACAAGGAAAAAGGAAAGGATGTGCGGCACTCTGCATTGGTGGAGGTATGGGTATAGCCATGTGTGTTGAGAGAAATTAACACAGTACATTATGTTTTTTGCGAATTTTTTTGCACAATACCTTAACAACGTTAACAAAAAACACATTAATGTGATAAAAATAGAATTTAATTAAGTTTTTTTGAGTATATAAAACAAATAAAAATAATGAGCGAAAAAGTACTTGTCCCTGATATTGGTGAATTTGAAAATGTTGAAGTAATTGAAATACTAGTAAAATCAGGAGATCAAATAAAAAAAAATGATCCTTTAATAACTATTGAAAGTGATAAATCTAGCGTTGAAATTCCTTCAACAGTGGATGGAAAAATCGAAAGCATTGGGCTTAAAGTTGGTGATAAAGTCTCAAAAGGGGATTTAATTTTAAATTATTTATCTTCAACGATAACTACAAATACTGATACAATTCCAAAGGATACAGAAAATATAATTAAACAAGCAGAAGAAGTTATTGCTGTCCAGAAAGATAAAGAGAATGAAGAAGAAATAAAAAATATTATTCCTGAAAAAAAACAATCAATTATTCAAGTCAGCAACGGTGCAGATATAGATCCTCTGGAAACAAAAGATTGGTTAGAATCTTTATCAGCTGTAATTTCTAAAGATGGAAATCATAGAGCTCATTTTTTAATTAAAGAATTAATAAATAAAGCTTACCGTGAAGGTGCAAATATTCCTTATACTCAAAATACACCATACATTAATACAATACCTCCTGAAGCTGAGGTAAAATCCAATGGAGATCAAAATATTGAGAGAAGAATAAGATCATTAATTAGATGGAATTCAGCTGCTATGGTAGTTAGGGCTAATAAAAAATTTCCTGAATTAGGTGGACATATAGGTACATTTGCGTCAGCAGCAACTCTGTATGATGTAGGAATGAACCATTTTTGGAGAGCAAAAAATAATAAATTTGGTGGAGATTTGATTTACTTTCAAGGTCATAGCGCTCCAGGAATGTATGCAAGAGCATATTTAGAGGGAAGATTAAATGAAAAACAATTGGATAGTTTTAGACAAGAGGTTAAACCTGGAGGATTATCCTCTTATCCGCACCCATGGTTAATGCCAAAGTTTTGGCAATTTCCAACAGTCTCTATGGGTCTTGGTCCTATGCTTGCAATTTATCAAGCTAGATACATGAAATATTTAATTAATAGAGGATTAATTAAAGATGAAGGAAGAAAAGTATGGGCTTTCTTAGGTGATGGAGAGATGGATGAACCAGAGTCTATGGGAGCAATTGGTTTAGCTGCTCGAGAGAATTTAGATAATTTAATTTTTGTTATTAACTGTAATCTTCAAAGACTGGATGGGCCTGTTAGAGGTAATGGAAAAATAATTCAAGAACTTGAGGGGAGTTTTAGAGGGTCGGGTTGGAACGTAATTAAAGTAATTTGGGGTTCCTATTGGGACTCTTTACTGGCTAACGATAAAGAAGGCCATTTAGTAAAGCTTATGAATGAGACAGTTGATGGAGAATACCAAGCAGCTAAAGCAAGGGATGGTGCTTATGTAAGAGAAAAATTCTTTGGAAAATATCCTCAAACTTTAGAAATGGTTTCAAGTTTATCAGATAAAGATATCTGGAGATTAAACAGAGGCGGCCATGATCCACATAAAGTTTATGCAGCATATGATAAAGCAACCAAACATCAAGGAAGCCCGACTGTTATTATTGCTAAAACTATTAAAGGATATGGTATGGGAAAATCTGGAGAAAGTGTGAACACAACCCATCAAACAAAAAAATTAGATGTAGATGATCTAATGTATTACAGAGACCGCTTTGATGTACCTTTGACAGATGAACAAGTTAGAAATATTGAATATTTTAGACCTGATGAAAAATCTCAAGAAATTAAATATTTAAAAGATAGAAGAATTAAACTAGGTGGATTTTTACCTGAGAGGTCGACTTTTGCAAAACCTATTAAAGCACCCTCAAAAGATATTTTTGATTTTATGAAAGTATCAACTGGTGAAAAAGAAATGTCTACAACAATGGCTCTTGTTAGAATGCTAACCAATTTAATGAGAGATAAAAATATTTCTCCGAGATTAGTTCCTATAATTCCAGATGAAGCAAGAACATTTGGTATGGAAGGATTTTTTCAAAAAATTGGAATTTATGCTCATGAAGGTCAAAAATATGAACCAGAAGACTCTGCACAATTAAGCTCATATAGAGAAGAAAAAAGTGGTCAAGTTCTAGAGGAAGGAATTAATGAGGCAGGTGCTATGTCTTCATGGATTGCTGCAGCAACAGCTTACACAAATCATGATATTGAAATGATTCCAATCTACACTTTTTATTCTATGTTTGGTTTTCAAAGAATTGGAGATCTTGCTTGGGCAGCTGGAGACAGTCAAGCCAGAGGTTTTTTGATTGGCGCTACTGCAGGAAGGACGACATTGGCTGGGGAAGGTCTACAACACCAGGATGGTCATAGTCATTTAATAGCTTCTACTATTCCAAATTGTGTAACTTATGATCCAACATTTCATTATGAACTAGCAGTAATTTTTAGAGAAGGTTTGAGAAGAATGCATGAGAAAAAAGAAAATGTCTTTTATTATATTACGACAATGAATGAAAATTACTCTCATCCAGAGATGCCAAAAGATAAAAATACAGAAGAAGGAATATTAAAAGGGATGTACAAAATAAAAGATTTTGACAAACATAAAAAAACTAAAATTCAACTTCTTGGATCAGGTACAATACTTCGAGAAATGATTTCGGCAGCTGAAATTTTGCAAAAAGATTATCAAATTGATAGCGAGATCTGGAGTGTTACTAGTTTTAATGAACTTAGAAAAGATGGAATGGAGGTTGAGAGATATAATTTGTTAAATCCAGACAAAGAACCAAAAATATCTTTTGTTGAGCAATGTTTAGGTAAAACAGAGGGTCCGATTATGGCTGCTTCAGATTATATGAGAATGAATTCAGATCAAATTAGACCTTATACTAATAAAAGTTTCTACTCTCTGGGCGCTGATGGTTTTGGTAGGAGTGATACAAGAAAAAATTTAAGAAAATTCTTTGAAGTGGATAAAGAGCACATAGTTGCATATGGATTAAGTATTTTAGCAAAAGAGCAACTTATAGCCTCAAAACATGCAAAAGAAGCGATGAAAAAATATAACATTGATGGCAACAAGCCAATGCCCACTAAATTATAAAATGAAAGAGATTAATATTAAGGTTCCAAATATTGGTGACTTCACAGACGTTGAAGTAATAGAGGTTTTGGTAAATGAAGGCCAAGATATTTTAAAAAATGACCCATTAATAACAATTGAGAGTGATAAATCCAGCGTTGAAATTCCATCAAACTTTGAAGGAAAAGTTAAATCTCTTAAATTAAAAGTTGGCGATAAAGTTTCAGAGGGTGATTTAATTTTAATATTAGAAAGTTTGTCAAGTGAAGGTAAAATTAAAGAAGAAACAAAAATTGAAAAACAATCTGAACCGATTGTAGAAATAAAACAAGCAAAAGAACAAATTTCTATATCCGAAAAAAAAATTAAAAATATTTCCTCAGCAAGTCCAAAAGCTAGAAAATTTGCAAGGGAGCTAGGTGTTAATATCAACCAAATGGTAGGTAGTGAAAAAGATGGAAGAGTAATAGAGGATGATATTAAAAAATTTGTTTCTTCAAAAACAGCAAATAATTATAAAGCAAAAGAAATCAAACCAATTAAAATTAAGAATGAGTATAAACATGCAGATTTTGGAAAAGTTGAGATTAAAGATATACCAAGAGTAAAGAAATTAGCTTCAACTTATCTTACAAATTCTTGGACAACCATTCCTCATGTAACTAATCATGATGAAGCAGATATAACTGAAATGGAAAGTTTTAGAACTTCTTTGAAAGATGTTTATACCGGAGAAAAAATAAAAATTACTCCTTTGGCATTTATTATTAAAGCATTAGTTGCTTCTTTAAAAAAGTTTCCAAGTTTTAATTCTTCAATAGATGAGATTGAAAGCGGAAAAATGACTTTAAAAAAATACTATCATATTGGAATTGCAGTTGATACTCCAAATGGATTGATGGTTCCAAAAATCAGAGATGCAAATAATAAAAAAATTTCATTAATCGGTAAAGAATTAAAACAAGTCAGTGAACTTTGTAGAAATCTAAAAATAGATAAGAAGGAATTATTTGGGGGATCAATGACGATTACAAGTCTAGGAGGAATTGGCGGATCTTTCTTTACACCAATTATAAATTATCCTGAAGTAGCTATTTTGGGTATTGGAAGGTCAGAAAAAAAACAAGTTTTTTTAAATGGAAAGTTTCAAATAAGAACAATGTTACCAATTTCTCTATCTTATGATCACAGAATTATTGACGGAGCAGAAGCTGCTCGGTTTAATAACGATTTAAAAGAAAATTTAGGAAATAATTTCGCTTATAAGTTAGCCGTATAATTATTTATGACAAAATCTATATCTCTACTCAGTGCTTTACTGTGTACTTTTATTTGGGGAACAACATTTATAGCTCAAGATACTGGAATGGATAATATAGGACCCTTTACATTTAATGCAGCCCGCTTTTTTATAGGTTTTTTAGCTATTATGCCATTGGTACTTATATTTGAGGTAAAAAAAATGAAATCCGAGTTTAAGGTTGATTTTAAAACATTTGCAATTTTCTCTTTTTTGATTGGCTCTTCTCTTTTTTTAGGGTCTGGTTTGCAACAGGTTGCTTTACTTTATACCGATGTAGCTAATGCAGCTTTTTTTACAATTTTTTACGTGCCAATGGTGCCGATTATAATTTTTTTGTTTGGAAGAATTTCTATACATTGGAGTATATGGCCATCTGTAATTTTATGTTTAATAGGAGGGTATTTACTAACAAATTTTTATGATGCTACAATTAGGCTTGGAGACGGTTTAGTTATTTTAGGGGCACTTTTTTGGAGTACTCATATTATTTTTGTCGGAATTATAGTAAAAAAATACAATCTACCACTTACTATAGGTGCTGTACAAACATTAATAGTCTCAATATTTTCATTTGCTATTGGTTTAGTGTATGAGGAATTTATTTTAGTAAATATATTAAAAGAATTAGACTCAATACTATATGCTGGAATTTTATCTGGGGGATTAGCATTTGTATTACAGATTTATGCGCAAAAAAATATTTCACCTGCGCCAGCAGCAATTATTTTTTCACTTGAGGGAGTGTTTGCTACAATAGCTGCTTGGTTTCTATTGAGCCAGATTTTAGATATTAATAACTTACTTGGCTGTTTTTTCATTTTGTGTGGAGTACTATTATCTCAGATACTTCCTTTAATGAAAAAAGGATATGCTTAATAAATTATGCTAAATAAAATTAAAGCTATTATTATTCTATAAATTACAAAAGCATTCATAGAAAATTTATTTATATAAATTAAAAAAAATTTGACTGTCAGAAAAGACAATATAAAAGATGATATTATTGCGATAAACACCAAATAATTTAATTCAATAGGTTGATTTACAATATTCTTTAATCCCAAAAAGCTTGCCCCACCAAGTGCGGGAATAGAAAGTAAAAAAGATATTTTACTAGAGTCAACTCTATTAAATTTTAAAATTCTAGCAGCTGTTATTGTAATACCTGCTCTACTTACACCTGGCACAAGTGATAAAACTTGAAAAAGACCAATGAAAAATATTGTTTGAATATTTAAATTAGTTGAAATTTTTTTATCAAATCTATTTTTATCTGCGATATATAAAACTATTGCAAATACAAGGGTGGTCCATGCAATTACTTTTATATCTCTTAGAGCATAAATAAAATTTGTAGAGTATAAAATATATCCAACAACTATTAATGGAATAGAACCAAGAACAATTAAACTTAATAATCTTTTGTTATTTTTAATGTCTAATAATTCTTCTCTAAAAAAATAAATTATTGCTAACAAAGATCCTAAATGAAGACTAATATCTATTAACAACGAATTAGACTTAAACTCATATAAGCTTGAAACAAGAATTAAGTGTGCTGACGAACTTACTGGCAAGAACTCTGACACACCTTGTATTACTGAAAGGATTAATACTTCTATTATATTTTGAAACATCGCTTCTTCGTAGCTTATAAAATATGGATTTAAAACAATTCGATTTGATCATATTAGGTATGCATTTATTAGAAAGTTGTTTAAATTCGCGTAGAGTCATCAAATTAAGGTCATAATTTATGACCTATTTTATACTTTATTAAATAAAATCAAGCTATAACTTGCTAAAAATTAAAAAATTATCATGCCTGATAAAATGTTAAAATTTGTAAAAATAGGTCAACAAACACCACCTAAAAGGGAAGTTGGGTCTAGAAAACAGGATTTTAACGAGATTTACGACGAATATATAAATGAAAAAGCTAAAGAGCAGTCTAGTAGATGCTCACAATGTGGAGTTCCTTTTTGTCAAGTTCATTGCCCTTTAAGCAACAATATACCTGATTGGCTAAAGCTTACGGCTGAAGGAAGACTTAAAGAAGCCTATGAATTATCACAAAGCACAAATAATATGCCCGAAGTTTGTGGGAGAATATGTCCTCAAGACAGATTGTGTGAAGGAAATTGTGTAATTGAACAATCTGGTCATGGAACTGTAACGATTGGTTCAGTAGAAAAATATATTACTGATAATGCTTGGGAACAAGGTTGGGTGAAACCAATTCAAGTTAAACAAGAAAAAAATCAAAGTGTAGGCATTATTGGAGCAGGTCCAGCAGGATTAGCAGCTGCAGAGCAATTAAGAAAAATTGGATATAAAATTACTGTTTATGATCGATACGATCGAGCAGGTGGCTTGTTAATATATGGAATTCCAAATTTTAAATTAGAAAAAGAAATTGTTGAAAGAAGAACGAAACTTCTAGAAGATGGAGGAATAGAGTTTGTTCAAAATTTTGAGGTTGGTAAAGATGCAACTTTAGATCAATTACGTAAAAAGCATGATGCAATTTTGATCGCAACTGGAGTTTATAAAGCAAGAGAAGTTGAGTTAAAGGGAAATGATTTGGATAATATTTTTCCAGCCATGGATTTTTTAACTGCATCAAATAAAAAAGGTTTAGGAGATGAAGTTGAATTATTTGACAAAGGAATTTTAAACGCCGAAGGTAAAGACGTTGTTGTAATTGGAGGTGGTGATACTGCTATGGATTGTGTAAGGACATCCATTAGACAAAAAGCAAAATCTGTAAAATGTTTATATAGAAGAGATAAAGAAAATATGCCTGGTTCAGCTAGAGAGGTTGCTAATGCTGAGGAAGAAGGAGTGCAATTTGTTTGGCTATCAAGTCCAAAAGAATTTAAAGGTACAAATAAAATTGAAAAATTAGTTGTAGATCAAATCAAACTTGGTGATCCTGACGAAAGTGGAAGAAGGAAACCACAAGTTCAGGAGGGTTCAAGTTATGAAATCAATGCTGATATGGTTATAAAGGCTTTGGGTTTTGACCCTGAAGATTTACCAAAAATGTTTGAAGCAAATGAGTTACAAGTTACAAAATGGGGAACAATTAAAGCTGATTTTGATACTATGGAGACCAATATTAAAGGTGTATTTGCTGCTGGTGATATAATTAGAGGTGCTTCTTTAGTGGTTTGGGCGATTAAAGATGGAAGAGATGCTGCAACTTCAATTAAAAATTATTTAGAAAATAAGTCTTTAAAAGAGAGAAGAGTAGCTTAGTGAAAAAATACATTAAGAATAAAGAATTATTAAAACAAAATTATGTGTACTCTGACGATATGGAGCATGATGCGTGTGGAGTTGGAATTATTGCATCCACTGAAGGTAAAAAATCTCGTAAAGTTGTTGAGTATGGTATTGAAGCTTTAAAAGCTGTTTGGCACAGAGGTGCAGTAGATGCAGATGGAAAAACAGGAGATGGTGCAGGTATTCATGTTGAAATTCCAAAAGATTTTTTTGTCGAAAAAATAGAGGTGACTGGTCATACCCATGATAACTCTGAAATAGGCGTTGGTATGATTTTTTTACCTAGAAATGATTATGAAGCTCAAGAAAGCTGCAAAACAATAGTGGAGAGTGAATTAACAAAAAATGGTTTTAGTATTTATGGTTGGAGACAAGTTCCAATTAATCCAAACGTATTAGGCGAAAAGGCACTACAGACTATGCCTGAAATCATTCAGGTTTTGTTTAAATCGTACGATCCAGAACTTACAAATAAAGATCTAGAAAGAAAAATATATGAAACTCGAAGAAAAATAGAAAATGAGGCATTTAAAAAATCCTTAAATCATTTTTACATTTGTTCATTAAGCTCTAAATCAATTATTTACAAAGGTATGTTTTTAGCTGAGGCAATTTCAGATTTTTATTTAGATTTAAAAGATGAAAGATTTATTTCAAGATTTGCAATTTTTCATCAAAGATTTTCGACAAACACGGCTCCAAGTTGGAATTTAGCCCAACCATTTAGAGCAATCGCTCATAATGGTGAAATAAATACATTCAGGGGAAATAAAAATTGGATGAAAGTTCATGAACAAGAAATGAATAGCAATCTTTTTGAAAATATAGAAAATTTAAAACCAGTAATTCAACAAGGTACTTCAGATTCTGCTGCGCTAGATAACGTGTTTGAATTGCTAAATATTTCTGGTCAGCCTGCACCTCTAGCTAAGTTAATGTTAGTTCCAGATGCGTGGTCTAAAAAAAATGAAACTTTACCTAAAGATCACCAACAATTGTTTAATTTTTTAAACAGTACAATGGAACCATGGGATGGTCCGGCAGCTATTGCAGGAACAGATAACGAATGGGTAATTGCTGCTAATGACAGGAATGGATTACGACCATTAAGATATGCAATTACAAAAGATAAATTATTATTTGCAGGATCAGAGACTGGCATGATTGAACTTAATGAAAAAAGAATACTTTCTAAGGGTAGATTAGGACCAGGAGAAATCATTGGTGTTAGAATTGAAAAAGGAAAAGTTTTTAAAAATAAGCAAATTAAAGATTATCTAGCAAAAGAGTTCAAACATTTTAATTCTCAAATTATTGACTTAGATGAAAAATTAACAATTTCTGATGAGAAAAATTCTTATTCTGGAGACGAATTAAGAAGAAGACAATATGCATTTGGAATTAGTTTAGAAGATTTAGAATTGATATTACATCCAATGGCAGAGGATGCTAAAGAAGCTATAGGATCGATGGGAGATGATACTCCTCTGGCAGTATTATCAGACAGATACAGACCTCTATATCATTTTTTTAGACAAAACTTTAGTCAAGTAACAAACCCTCCGATAGACTCTTTAAGAGAAAATAAAGTGATGAGTCTAAAAACAAGATTTGGAAATCTTGGAAATATCCTCAATTTTGACAATCTAACAAAGCAAAATATTTACGTTTTAAACAGTCCAATTTTATCAAATTCACAATTTGAGAAATTTATTAATTTTTTTGGTAAAAATTCTTCCATAATTGATTGTACTTTCTCAAACAATGAAAATTTGCACGAGTCTATAAAAAGAATTCAAAAAGACGCAGAAATAGCAGTTAGACAAGGAGTTACACAATTAATTTTGAGTGATAAAGAGCTTTCAAACGTGAAGCTTTCAATTCCGATGTTACTCGCAGTTGGTGCGATCAACTCATTTTTAATTGAAAAAAAATTGAGAGGGTATGTTTCTATCAATGTCCAGTCAGGAGAAGCAATGGATACTCACTCTTTTGCAACTTTAATTGGAGTTGGTGCAACTACAGTAAATCCATATCTAGCTTTTGACAGTTTATATCAAAGGCATGAAAAGAAATTGTTTGGAAAATTTAGTTTTGATGAATGTGTTGAAAGATATATCAAGTCGGTAAATGCAGGACTTTTAAAAATAATGTCTAAGATGGGTATTTCTGTTTTAAGTTCTTATAGAGGAGGATGTAATTTTGAGACGGTTGGTTTAAGTAGAACAATAGTTGCAGACTATTTTCCTGGAGTAGTATCAAAAATTTCAGGTATAGGACTAACAGGAATTGAAAAAAAAATTAGAGAAATACATAAAGAAGCTTTTGAAAGTAGTGATACAATTCTCCCTATAGGTGGAATTTATAGATATAGAAAAAATGGAGAAACTCATCAGTATCAAGGAAAATTAATTCATTTACTTCAAAGTGCTGTAGGTTCTAATTCTTATGATGCTTACAAAAGATATGCAGAGGGTATTTATAATCTACCACCAATAAATTTAAGAGATTTAATTGATTTTAGAACAAAAAAATTAAAAGGATCAATTGATATTTCAGAAGTGGAGCCTCTAGCAAATATATTAAAAAGATTTGGAAGTGGGAGCATGTCACATGGTGCCTTGTCAAAAGAAGCTCATGAAACATTAGCTACTGGAATGAATAGAATTAAAGGTGCCTCTTGTAGCGGAGAAGGAGGAGAGGATGAAAAAAGATTTAAGGTATTAGAAAATGGAGATAGCGCAAATTCTAGAGTAAAACAAATAGCCTCTGCAAGATTTGGAGTAACAGTCAATTATTTAAATAATTGTAATGAAATTGAAATTAAAATTGCACAAGGTGCAAAACCAGGAGAAGGCGGCCAGCTTCCAGGATTTAAGATTACGAAGGAAATCGCAAGACTTAGACATTCTACACCAGGAGTAACATTAATTTCTCCTCCACCACATCACGATATTTATTCAATCGAAGATCTTGCACAATTAATTTATGATTTGAAACAAATTAATCCTAAAGCAAGGATAGGAGTAAAACTAGTTGCTTCTTCTGGTGTTGGAACAATTGCAGCTGGTGTTGCCAAAGCTAAAGCAGATATAATTTTGATATCAGGACATAATGGTGGAACTGGAGCAACACCCCAAACAAGTGTTAAATACGTTGGAATACCATGGGAAATGGGTTTGACTGAAGCTAATCAAGTTTTAACTTTAAATAACCTTAGACACAAAGTTACTTTGAGAACAGACGGAGGAATTAAAACTGGAAGAGATGTTGTTATTGCAGCCATGATGGGAGCTGAAGAGTATGGTGTTGCTACTACAGCTTTGGTGGCAATGGGCTGCATTATGGTAAGACAATGTCATTCGAATACCTGTCCAGTAGGTGTTTGTACCCAAGATGAAAAATTGAGAGAAAAATTTACTGGTACACCAGAAAAGATAGTCAATCTTTTCACATTCATTGGAACTGAAGTAAGAGAAATATTAGCAAAACTAGGATTTAAATCTTTAAATGAAATAATTGGTAGAACCGATTTATTAAGACAGGTTAGTAAAGGATCTCCGAATTTAGATGATTTAGATTTAAATCCACTATTTGTTCAAGCTGATACTGGAAATAATAAAAGGTATTGTGATATTCCAGAAATAAATAGTGTTCCAGATACTTTGGATCAAAAGATTTGGCCTGAAATAGAAAAGTCTTTAGATAGTTCAGAAAAAATTGAAAAGGTTTATCCTATACAAAATACACATAGAGCTGTTGGAACAAGAATCTCACATCATCTCTACAAAAAATATGGATATGAAAAAATTAATGATGATTTTTTAATTTTAAATTTTAAAGGCTCTGCTGGACAATCTTTTGGAGCATTTTCTTCTAAAGGTTTAAAATTAGTTCTTAAGGGAGATGCTAACGACTATGTTGGAAAAGGTTTATCAGGTGCAACAATTACAATTAAACTGCCAGAGGAAAGCAATTTAGTTTCTAATGAAAATACAATTTTAGGAAATACAGTTCTTTATGGTGCTACTTCGGGTAAACTTTTTGCGGCAGGTCAAGCAGGAGAAAGATTTGCTGTAAGAAATTCTGGAGCTACAACAGTGATCGAGGGATGTGATTCAAATGGTTGCGAATATATGACTGGTGGAACCGTAGTAATTTTAGGAGAGGTAGGAGACAATTTTGCAGCAGGAATGACAGGTGGTATGGCTTTTATTTACGATAAATCGCATCAATTTACAAAAAAAGTAAATCCTGAGTCAGTTGTTTGGCAAACTGTAGAAACAGATTATTGGAAAGAAATTTTAAAGAACTTAATATCTGAACATTCTAAGGAAACAGGATCTGAATTTTCAAGAAATATAATTAAGAATTATGAGGAGGAGTTAATTAATTTTGTTCAAGTTTGTCCTAAAGAAATGTTAGAAAAACTAGACAACCCAATAACTCTTAAAGGCATTAAAAAAGTTAGTTAGATTAATAGTTTCAACTCTTTAAGTATTATTTTTAGACCTTTCTTACTAGACAAACTATGATCACCATTTTTGACTATATTTAACTTTTTCTTTGCATTTGGAAAAAGTTTTAATACTTTTCTAGAATAAGAAACCTTAACAGCCTCATCTTTTTCTCCATGAACCATAGTTACCTTAATTTTTAAATTAATTTTTTTATTTAAAACTTTGTTTTTTCTTCCATCTTTAATTAGTTGATACGTTATAGGATATTCATAATTTCCATGTTTTAAATTATAAATCCCTTTTTTAATTGTTTCTTCTTTCATTTTTTTGGAAAATTTTCTCCACATTATATTTTCTAAAAATTCAGGAGCTGACCCAATTCCTAAAAAACCAACAATTTGATTTTTAAAAATTTTAAATTGTTTTAAGGCAATCCAAGCACCCATACTTGAACCTATAAATATTATTTTGTGGTCTTTTACATATTTCTTAACTAATTTTGAAGTTTCATCACTCCATTTTGAAATATTACCTTTTGTAAATTCTCCTGAAGATTTACCATGACCAGAATATTCAAGTGCCAAGAAAGTAATTTTATTTTTTTTAGCAAAATTTAGTAATGTGTTAGGCTTCTCTCCTTCAAGATCTGACATAAATCCATGCAGAAAAACTATAGACAAACTATTTTTGTAAATTTTAGAAATATATCTAATTTTCTTAGTTTTTGAGATCTTATGATATCTGAAATTTGCCATTTCGTTTATATATTTAGTCTAATAATATATAAGTTTATCAGATGGCAACTAATTTAAAAGTTTTACAAGTTATACCCAAATTAGGATATGGAGGTGCGGAAACAGGCTGCTTTGATATAGCCCATTATTTGACTGAAAATAATTGTCAGTCATTTATTGTAACTAGTGGTGGTGAATTACTTAAGTTTGTTGATAAAAAAAAGGTAAAAATTTTTAAGCTTCCTGTGCAAAGCAAAAATCCTTTATTAATTTTTATTAACTCAATTATTTTAATTGGAATTATTTTATTAAATAATATTTCGATAGTTCATGCTCGAAGTCGAGCACCTGCATGGTCATGTTTGATAGCATCAAAAATTACCAGAAGGAAATTTGTAACAACTTTTCATGGTACTTACAACTTTAAAACTAATTTTAAAAAATTTTACAACTCTGTCATGGTAAGATCTGATTTAATTATTGCAGGATCAAATTTTATTTTTTCTCATATCAAAGAAAATTATTCTAAGTATTTAAATAATAATAAAAAATTTTTAGTGATTTTTAGAGGTATTAATATTGATTATTTTGATTCATCTACAACTCTTGAAAATGATGAGAAAAAATTATTAAAACAGTGGGACATTGAGAAAGATAAAAAAATTATACTTTTGCCAGGCAGACTAACCCCATGGAAAGGTCAGGAAGTATTTATAGAGGCAGTCAATTTAATTAATATAGAACTTGGATATGAAGCATTTTATACTGTCATTCTTGGTAGTGACCAAGGTCGTGAGCTTTATAAAAAAAAATTAATTAGACTTTCAGAGCAATATAGGATGGCAAAACAAATACGATTTATAGAACATTGCAAAAATATGGCTTTAGCCTACAAAGTTTCAGATATAATAGTTTCAGCTTCAAATGAACCAGAAGCTTTTGGAAGAGTGTCAGTAGAAGCACAATCAATGGGAAAACCAATAATAGCTAGCAATATTGGTGGTTCGAATGAAACAGTCATTAACGAAAAAACAGGTTTTTTATTTGAGTCGAACAATGCCAAATCTTTAAGTAAACAGATTTTAAGAGCTCTTAATATGGATGAAACATCTTTAAAAATGATGGGAATAGAGGCAAGAAAAAATGTTACCCAAAGATTTAATGTTGAAAAAATGTGTTTTTCTACTTATTCAGAGTATAAAAGACTATTAAATTAAATGCCTACAATAACATTACCAGACGGAAACAATCTTAATTTTTCAAAAAAAGTTACTGGAGCTGAAGTAGCTGAGAAAATAAGTAAGTCATTGGCGAAACAAGCAATGGTTATAAGTGTTGACGGTGAACTTAAAGATTTAGATTATTTAATAGAAAAAGACTGTTCAGTAAAAATTTTTACTTCAAAAAATCCAGAAGGTCTGGAAACAATTAGACATGACACAGCCCATATATTGGCAATGGCTGTTCAAGAAATATTCCCTGGCACACAGGTTACAATTGGTCCAGTGATTGAAAATGGATTTTACTACGACTTTGCTAGAAAAGAACCTTTTACTGAAGATGATTTAGCTAAAATTGAAAATAAGATGAAAGAAATTGTAGACAGAGATGAAATTACTAAGAGAGAAGTTTGGGATAGAAATAAAGCTATTGATCATTTTAAAAAAAAAGGTGAAATTTATAAATCTGAATTAATTAAAGCTATCCCAGAGAAAGAAGATGTTTCAATTTATTTTCATGGCGATTGGCATGATCTTTGTAGAGGTCCTCATTTATCTTCAACAGGCAAAATTGGAAAGTATTTTAAACTAACTAAAGTCTCTGGTGCTTATTGGAGAGGAGACTCAAAAAATGAAATGCTTCAAAGAATATATGGTACTAGTTGGGCAACCCAAAAAGATTTAGATGAACATCTTAAAAGAATAGAAGAAGCAGAAAAGAGAGATCATAGAAAATTAGGAAAAGAAATGGATTTATTTCATTTTAGAGAAGAAAGTCCAGGATCTGTTTTTTGGCATGAAAGAGGCTGGGCGTTATTTCAAAATTTAATTAATTATATGAGAAATAGACAGGATGAAGCTGGTTACAAAGAAATAAATACTCCTGAGGTTTTGGATCGACAATTATGGGAAAAATCAGGACATTGGGGAAAATATGGTGACAACATGTATACATCTGAAACTCCAGATGAAAAAGTTTTTGCAATAAAACCAATGAACTGCCCTGGGCATGTTCAAGTATTTAATCAAGGATTAAAAAGTTATCGAGATCTTCCTTTACGTTATGCAGAGTTTGGAAAAGTTCATAGATATGAACCATCTGGAGCTTTACATGGTTTACTTAGAGTTAGAGCTTTTACACAAGATGATGCACATATTTTTTGTTCGGAAGAACAAATTACAAGTGAGTGTTTAATTGTCACTAATTTAATTTTGGACATTTATAAAGACCTTGGTTTTGAAAATGTAATTCTAAAATATGCAGATAGACCAGAAGTAAGAGTTGGGGATGATGAAGTTTGGGATAAAGCTGAAGCATCATTACTTGAAGCAGTGAAAGCCTCAAAGTTAGAATACAGTATTAACAAGGGAGAGGGAGCATTTTATGGTCCCAAAATTGAGTTTGTGCTAAGGGATGCAATTGGTAGAGACTGGCAATGTGGAACTTTGCAAGTTGATTTAAATTTACCTGAGAGATTAGGTGCTTCATATGTTGACAAAGATGGAAGTAAGAAAATTCCTGTAATGCTTCACAGAGCTCTATTCGGATCTCTAGAGAGATTTATTGGAATTTTAATTGAAAACTATGCTGGTAAATTTCCGTTTTGGATATCACCTTTACAAACAATGGTAATTCCTATTTCAGATGAGTTTAATAATTATGCTGTTGAGATATCTAAAAAAATTGTAAATGTAGGTATTAGCTCTTCTGTTGATTTAAAAAATCAAAATTTAAATTATAAAATAAGAGATCATTCATTAGCTAAAATACCTCTTTTACTAATTTGTGGTAAAAAAGAAGTTGACTCCAATTCTGTAACGATTAGAAGATTAGACTCTAATAAACAAGAAAATATGGATATAGATACATTCTTAAAAACTTTCTCTGCTTTAAACAAAGCATCTTCAAACTAAGTGGCAGATTTTAAACAAAATTATTTTCAGAGAAGAACTAAAGATAGAGGTCCAAGATCTAATAATAGAATTTCTTCTCCAGATGTTCAAGTAATAGCAAGTGATGGTGAAAATCTTGGTGTATTGAATACCAATGAAGCTATTTCAATGGCAAAAAACCAAGGACTTGATTTAATTGAAATAGCACCAAACGCAAACCCTCCAGTTTGTAAAATCATGGATATGGGTAAGTACAAATATGATGCCCAAAAAAAAGCCAACCTTGCAAAAAAGAAACAAAAAATTGTTTTATTAAAAGAGATTAAAATGAGACCAGTAACAGAAACGCATGACTATGACTTCAAAGTTAAAAATGCAAAAAAATTTATTGCTAAAGGAGATAAGGTTAAATTCACAATAAGATTTAAAGGTAGAGAGCTACAACACTCACATTTAGGAAACGAATTAATGGGTAAAATCAAGGAAGACATGAAAGATATTGGCAAGGTAGAGCTTCATCCAAAATTTGATGGTAAGCAAATGATTATGGTTATCCAACCTTTATAGGGTTTAATAGAGGTTGTAAAATTATATCATTCTTTGTATAAGTCCGCTGAATTATGCCTAAATTAAAAACAAAAAGCTCAGCAAAAAAAAGATTTAAAATATCAGCTAAGGGAAAAGTGATAACTGCCCAAGCTGGAAAGAGGCACGGCATGATTAAAAGAACAAATTCTCAAATTAGAAAATTAAGAGGCACTACAACGATGTCCAAGCAAGATGGAAAGATTGTCAAATCATACATGCCCTACAGTTTAAGAGGTTAATAATGGCTAGAGTTAAAAGAGGTGTAACAAGTAAAGCAAAGCATAAAAAAGTCTTAAAAGCTGTAAAAGGCCAATGGGGCAGAAGAAAAAATACTATAAGAGTTGCAAAGCAGGCAATGGAAAAATCAATGCAATATGCTTATAGAGACAGAAGAAACAAAAAAAGAGATTTCAAATCTTTATGGATACAAAGAATCAACGCCGGTGTCAGAGCTGAAGGAATGACATATTCTAAATTCATAAACGGATTAAGTAAATGTGGTATTGTAATAGATAGAAAAATTCTTGCTGAAATTGCTTATGATAGCCCAGAGGCATTCAAAACAATTGTACAAAAAGCCCAATCAGCATTGAATTAATTTTCATTGTTGTTTTTCTAAGGTTAACAAATATTCTACAGATATGTCTGATATTAAAAAAATAAAAAATGAATTCTTACATAAATTAAATGCAGATTTAAACATTGAAAGTATAAATCAAATCAAATCCGAGTTATTTGGCAAGAAAGGTAAAATTTCTAATTCTTTTAAAAATCTTGGATCTTTACCAACTGAAGAAAGGAAAAAATTTGCATCGGATTTAAATTTTGTAAAAGATGAACTACAAGAAAAAATTAATAAAAAAATTCAAGAATTAGAAATTAAAGAAATAAATTCAAAGCTAGAGAATGAAAAAGTAGATGTAACTTTGCCTGAAAGAAATATTGTTCAAGGTAAGATACACCCTGTTTCTCAAGTTATAGATGAAATATCCTGTATATTTTCTGAAATTGGTTTCAGCGTTGAAGAAGGACCAGATGTAGAGAATGAGCATTATAATTTTACCGCATTAAATACACCAGACAACCATCCAGCAAGAGACATGCACGATACTTTTTATTTAAATGATAAAAAAGAATTACTTTTAAGAACTCATACATCTCCAGTTCAAGTAAGAACGATGTTAAAAGGGAAACCTCCTTTTAAAATCATTGCTCCTGGTAGAACATATAGATCTGACAGTGATCAAACTCATGCTCCAATGTTTCATCAAGTTGAGGGACTTCATATTGATAAATATATAAATATGGGACATTTAAAAGGTTGCCTAAATTATTTTATAAAATCTTTTTTTGAAGTTGATAAAATCAAAATGAGATTTAGACCAAGTCACTTCCCCTTTACAGAACCATCGGCCGAAGTTGATATTGGTTATGAATTGAAAGATGGCAAAATAGTCATCGGTGAAGGAGATAAATGGTTGGAGATTTTAGGTTGTGGGATGGTACATCCAAATGTACTTAAAAATGTAAAAATAAACCCAGATAAGTATCAAGGTTACGCATTTGGGATTGGCATAGATAGATTAGCCATGCTTAAGTATGGAATAAATGATCTAAGAGCTTTTTTTGAGACTGACTATAGGTGGCTAAATCACTTTGGGTTTGATCCATTAGACGTACCATCAAATTACAGAGGCCTTAGTCGATGAAATTTACAATAGGCTGGCTTAAAGAACATCTTGATACTAAGTTGAAGGATAATCAAATAATTGAGAAGTTGACAGATGTTGGGCTTGAAGTTGAGAGCTATGAAAAAGTTAGTTCTGACTTAGATAATTTTAAAGTAGCAAAAATTATAAATGCTGAGCAACACCCAAATGCAGACAAGTTAAAAGTATGTGATGTTGATATAGGTGAACAAAATACGGTAAAAGTTGTTTGTGGAGCAACTAATGCTAAGAAAGACCTTTTGACTGTTTATGCTGGACCTGGATCTGTGATTCCAAAAAATAACATGAAACTCACAGTTAGCAAAATAAGGGGTGTAACTTCATATGGGATGTTGTGTTCAGAGTCAGAATTAAATTTATCTGATGAAAGTGACGGAATAACAGAACTAAAGTCAAACAAGTACTATGACAAAGTAGGTAAAAATTTTTTTAAAAATAATACTGAAAAAGTTATTGATTTATCCATCACTCCTAATCGACCTGACTGTTTAGGTGTAAGAGGAGTAGCAAGAGATCTTGCGGCAGCGGGAGTTGGTAAATTAAAAAATGTCTCTAATATCAAAATTAAAAATAGTGGGCCTCAAAAAATTAAAGTTTCTATTACAAAAGATAAAAATCAAGGTTGTACCATATTTGGTAGTTGTTTAATTAAAGATGTTACAAACAAAGAAAGCCCAAAGTGGCTGAAGGATAAAATCATATCTCTAGGTCAGAAGCCTATTTCAGCAATTGTAGATATAACTAATTATGTGATGCTGGATTTAAATAGACCGCTTCATGCATATGATTCAGACAAAATTGATAAGGAAATTATTGTAAGAAATTCAGAAAAAGGTGAAACTTTCGAAGCTCTTGATAAAAAAGAGTATAAATTAGATAATGATATGTGTGTTATCTCTGATAAGTCTGGCGTATTAGGTTTGGGTGGAATAATAGGAGGTACACGCTCAGGTACTGAGTTTAATACTAAAAATATTTTGTTAGAATCTGCATATTTTTTGCCTAGATCTATTAGAAAAACTTCAAAGTTGTTGAATATTGATACTGACGCTAAATTTAGATTTGAAAGGGGTATTGATCCTCAATCTATTGAAATAGGCCTAGATAAAGCTGCACAATTAATAACTAAAATTTGTGGAGGAAAAGTTAGTAAGTTCGATGTTCAAAGTATTAGGAATGTTAAAAAAAATAAAATCAATTTTAAAATATCATTGTTTGAAAAAATTGTAGGTTTTAAAATAAAAGATAAAGAGGTCATAAAGATTTTAATAGATTTAGGTTTTGAAGTTTCTAAAAAGAAATCTGAATTACAATTAACAATTCCTACATGGAGACCTGATATCACTCAACCTATAGATATAGTTGAGGAGATAGTAAGGATAAAAGGTTTCAATAATATAGAAATTCTAGAACCACAAAAAAATAAAATTAAAGACACACTTAATAAACAACAAAAACTTTTTCATTTTTTACAACGTTCTGTAGCATCAAAAGGCTATTTTGAAACTGTAACTTGGTCATTTACAGACTCAAAATTAAATAATCTTTTCAAAGAAAATTACAAAGAAATAAAAATAGTAAATCCAATAAGTTCAGACTTAGATGTTTTAAGAAATTCAATATTTCCTAATTTGGCATTCTATCTCAAGAAAAATTTAGATAGAGGATTTAAAGATATCTCTCTTTTTGAAATAGGGCCAATTTTTAAAGACAGCAAACCTGGAGAACAATTAACATTGATAGGTGGGATAAAATCAGGAAAGATATCGAGATTAAACTGGAATGAAGAAAATAGATCAGTTGATGTGTTTGATGCGAAAAAAGACACTATTCAGACTTTAGTTGAGGCTGGATATGATAGGCATAATTTATTTATAAGAGAAAAATCTCCTTCTTACTATCACCCGGGAAAATCTGGTTCTGTGTATCTTGATAAAGACGATATTGATCCAGTTGCTTATTTTGGAGAAATTCATCCAAATATCATAAAAAAACTTGATATAAAAACCGAGGCATTGGTTGGTTTTGAGATTTATTTAGATTACTTAAAAGATAGCAAACTTAAACTCAAAGACTCAAAATCTAAATTTCAATTTTCCGACTATCAAAAATCAGATAGAGACTTTGCTTTTGTGGTTGATAAAAAATTTAAAGCTCAAGATTTGATAGAAATAATATCTTCTATTGATCAAAGTTTAATTAAATCAGTCAAAATTTTTGATGTCTATGAAGGTGAAAATATTCCTAAAGATAAAAAGTCTATAGCTCTAAATGTAACCATTCAATCTTCAGAAAAAACATTAGAAGAAAGTGATCTTGAAAAAATTAATAAATTAATAATTTCAACGGTTGAGATTAAATCAGGGGCAAAAATTAGATCCTAAATGCCCAGTAGAATTGATAATATAAGAAATTTTGCAATCATTGCACACATTGATCACGGAAAATCTACTATTGCAGACAGAATAATTCATAGTTGTGGGGGTTTGACAGAAAGAGAGATGAAAGCCCAAGTTCTTGACTCGATGGATATTGAAAGAGAAAGAGGAATTACAATTAAAGCTCAAACTGTAAAATTGAATTATAAAGCTAAAGATGGAAAAGAGTATGTTCTAAATATTATAGACACACCTGGTCACGTAGATTTTAGCTA
The DNA here is from genome assembly GCA_902605605.1 of uncultured Pelagibacteraceae bacterium. Lineage (GTDB taxonomy): Bacteria > Pseudomonadota > Alphaproteobacteria > Pelagibacterales > Pelagibacteraceae > Pelagibacter. The sequence goes on along the minus strand of CACLDI010000003.1, from coordinate 32,582 downwards.
TGAGGTAAGTAGGTCCCTTTATGCTTGTGAAGGTTCAATTCTTATTGTTGATAGTACCCAAGGTGTTGAAGCGCAGACTCTAGCAAATGTTTATCAAGCTTTAGATACTAACCATGAAATTGTGCCAGTATTAAATAAGGTTGACTTACCTGCATCAGATTTAGAAAAAACAAAAAAACAAATTGAAGATGTTATTGGTATTGATACTGAAAATGCCATTCCTTGTTCTGGTAAAACTGGAGAAGGGATTGAAGATATTTTAGAGCAAATAATAAGTACTCTGCCTGCACCTAAGGGGGAAATCGCAACAGATTTAAAATGTTTACTTGTTGATAGTTGGTATGACACTTACCTAGGTGTGGTAATTTTGGTTAGAGTGATTGATGGCAAATTATCAAAAAATATGAAAATTAAGATGATGTCAACTAATCAAGAATATATCGTAGAAAAAGTTGGAGTTTTTACACCTAAACCAACAGATATTAACACTTTAAATACAGGTGAAATAGGTTTTATAACAACAGGAATTAAAGTTCTCTCAGAGACAAAAGTTGGTGATACGATTTGCGATGCAACAAAACCACCTAAAGATGCTCTACCAGGATTTAAACCTAGCAAGCCAGTAGTATTTTGTGGTTTGTTTCCTGTTGATAGTTCAGAATACCAAAAACTAAAAGATGGATTGGCTAAACTTCAATTAAATGATGCAAGTTTTTCATTTGAACCTGAATCATCTTCAGCTCTAGGTTTAGGATTTAGGTGTGGTTTTTTGGGCCTTTTACATCTTGAAATTGTAACTGAAAGGTTAGAAAGAGAATTCGATGTAAACCTATTAACTACTACCCCTGGTGTTGTATATAAAGTTCACTTAAATAATGGATCAATACTAGATTTACAAAATCCATCTAGTTTACCTGATCCAACATTAATAAAAATGATAGAGGAACCTTGGATTAAAGCTACAATTATAACTCCAGATCAGTATTTGGGATCTATAATTAAAATGTGTCAGGATAAAAGAGGAATACAAACAAATCTAAGCTATTCAGGAAATAGAGCAGTTGTAAATTATGAGCTTCCTTTAAATGAGGTGGTTTTTGATTTTAATGATCGTCTTAAATCAATGACTAGTGGCTATGCCAGTTTTGATTACGAAATAATAGAACATCGAGAAGGAGATTTAGTAAAACTAGGTATTTTGGTAAATGCTGAGCCAGTTGATGCTTTAGCAATGATGATACATAAAGATTTTGCACAAAGAACAGGTAGAGAAGTTTGTGAAAAACTGAAAGATCTTATACCAAGACATAATTTTATGATCCCAGTTCAAGCTGCAATTGGAGGGAAAATTATTGCAAGAGAAACTATAAAGGGTTTTAAAAAGGATGTTTTGACAAAAATTCATGGAGGTGGGGCCACAGATCGAAAACGAAAACTTTTGGAAAAACAAAAAAAAGGAAAAGCACGATCAAAACAATTTGGACGTGTTGAAATACCCCAAGAGGCCTTTATTGGTGTATTAAAAATTAGCAAGGAAAAGTGAAAGAAAAATTTTTAAAAATTAGTTTTTTTTATTACATCTATAAATTACTAAAGATATTTAGAAATAAAAAACCGTCTACTCATTATGGCGAATTTGGAGAAGATATCTTTATCGAGCGTATTTTAAGAAACATAGACAGAGGGGTGTATGTTGATGTTGGTTGTTATCATCCCTTTAAAGGTTCATTAACAAATAAATTATACAAAAAAAATTGGAGTGGATTAAACTTAGACTTAAGCAAAACTTCCATAGATTTATTTAAAATAGTTCGTCCTGGAGACGTCAATCTTAATTTAGCAGTAACTAATTACGATGGAGAAACATTTTATTATCAAAATTCTCGTATTAACCAACAAAATTCTCTTATGAAAACTAACGAAAGTCAAAAAAAAACAAAAATTAAATGTTTTAGTTTGAACACTATTCTTGAAGAATACAAAATCGAAAAATTTCAATTTTTAAATATTGATGTTGAGGGAAATGAGTTAAACGTAATTAAAGGAATTGATTTAATAAAATATAGACCAATTTTAATTTCTATTGAAAATAATGAACTTTTACCATTAGATTATTTTGAAAGTGAGATTTATAAAACTTTAATTGAAAACAACTATGTTTTTATAAATAAAATTGGTGTTACAAATTTTTTTATTATAAAAAAATTAGCAAATAAATTCTTAAATTTAATTGAAATCTAGTTTTTGAATATATTCTGAAGCTGAAAATTATTATCGTATTTTTCATGCTCACCAGAGGCTAAATCCCAATTATTTTCAGAATTATTATACAAAGATAACCAGTCTTGGAAATCTATGGCTCTTGCAAACTTATCAGAATAAGTTCTCAAATATCTGTATTCATACTGCCAATCATATTTATACCAGAATAAATCTAATGAAGAATTATCAATGATACAAAAATAATCTTTAAGACTTCCCCACCATCCATTTAACGTCCAATCAACCTTACTTTCTATTTGTTTTATAAATCTAGAGCATAAAAAAACTTCAGCTATTACAGGTGTTTCATTTATTAACAGGTTATTTTCATTTAAACCAAATTTTTCTAGTCCTATTGTAAAAGACTCGTTCTTAAAATACTTAAGTAAATCATTAGTCTCTCCAAACATTACAATATCACTTAAAGAATAAATTCTATATTTAAATGTAATTAAACTTGGAATAATAATTCTTGAGTTTGTTAAATTATTTTCTTTAACAGGAAAAGTATTAATTAATGAAATAAAAAAACTCTCCAAGTTATTTTTGTTTATCCTAACATCAGATCTTGTTTTAAGAGAAAATTTCGCCCCATACTCATTAGCCAGATTTAAAGCTTTATTTGTAGAATATATTTGATGGTTAACATTACTTTGAGCTTTTTCAGGTTCATTATTAAAAATTATAAATATATTTTCTTCTTTTAGAGAATTAATTAATTCAATATTCTCACTTTGCCATGTAGAGATAATAATAATAGAATTTTTGAAGATTTTTTTATAAATACTTATCGTATTTTTTAAAAATTCGAATTTATCTTTAACTGGGCCTTGTATTATAATGGCAATTTTTTCCTTTATGTTACAGGTACTCTCTAATTCAAAATTTTTTGAGTGTTTGGGCCGTAGATGGAAAGTTAGATAATTTTCATATGTACAATCTACAAGAAAACCATTTTCTTTTTTAACAATTTTTTGATGCTCAATTTTTTTGCTAAGATTTGTTTTTATGAATGCAAATTTATTTTGAATAATTTTTTTAAGCTCTCTTAGTTTAAAATATAATTTGCCAAATATTAAAATTAATATATTTTTTAAATAAAATTTTTTATAATTTTCACCAAATTTTTTTTTTAAAAAAATTTTATATTTCATCTAATATTTTGAAGAAAATTATTAAGATCCTCTGGTGTTCCAAGGCCCCACATTTTATCAACATTGTGTATTCTAACTTTTTTACCTTTGGATATAAATTCATTGTAAGTAGGACATACATAAAACTCATTATTGACCCTAATATTTTTTTTTATCATTTCTTCAGCAGATGAAACATATTCTGATCCATGCTTCCAATAATAAACTCCTACAGTGGCATTTTTTGAAATTACTCTTTTTTCTGCAACTTCAGTTACATAACCCTCTTCATCGCATTTTGCATATGACCACTTTGGATGGATTGCTTCAAAAGTTAGTATTGCGCCATCTAAATTTTTGGAATTAAATTCATACAAAGCCTTAGAACTATTCCAATTTATATATTGATCAGAATTTGCAATTATTAAAGGATTAGAGTTATTAATGTAACTTTTTGCTAATAAAGTTGTACAGGCTGCTCCCTCAGTTAAATGATCTAATTCTATTATCTTACAGTTTGGTTGTAAAATTTTTAAAACACTCCGAATATTATATTTCTCTTGATGTTCTTTTTGAATTATAAAAATATAGTTTGCCTCTAGGTTAAGACTTTCAATAACCCATTGTATCATTGGCTTATTATTGACCTCTATCAATGGTTTTGGGAAGACGTAACCTGCATCAAAAAACCTTTTACCAGCACCCGCCATTGGGATTAATACATTCATTTTATTATCTGCCCATGATATTTTCTTAATATTAAAAGTTTTATTTAACTCTAAATTAATTTTAATTTTTTTCAAATTTAATTCTTCGATTTTCTTTATAGGTAATAATTTTGCACCAGAGGAAATTGCTGCTTCTCTACCATAATGAGAGTCTTCAACAACAAGTGCTTCTGAAGGATATATTCCAAATTCAATGAATATTCTTAAATATATTTCTGGATTTGGTTTTGAATATTTTATATCTTCATTGGAAAGTTTGAAATCAATATATTTTTTTATTCCCAATTTGTTTAAACAAATATTTAATGTTGATTTCACAGCATTTGTAGCAACAGCAATTTTATAATTTTTATTTAAATATTTTATCATATCAAAAATTTTAGGATTTTTTTTAATTCTTTTTTTTAAAATTTTACTTGTGATTTGTTGTTTATATTTATTAATTTTAGAAAAATATTTTTTGGGCAATTTTTCTTTTTTATTTAAAATATTTAACTTCTCTAATGTAGGTAGGCCATCATAAATTTTTTCATGATCATCGATTGAAATTTCTTTAAATTTAAACTTTCTTAAAGAGATATTTAAAGCTTCAAAATGAATTTTCTTTGTATCAACCAATACCCCATCTAAATCAAAAATTATGGCCTTAATCATTTAATTATACTTTTCTATAAAATCTGAGCAAATTCCTGTACATTTAATTTTTTCATAATTAAATTTTTCTGGTAAAACACAAATACTTTTTAAAAATAATTTTTTACCTGGATATGTCCAAATAAAACCTTTGCTTGTTATTGTGTAATCATCTTCTTGATGCCAAAAGTAATGAGCATTGGTTTTTTCTAAAGCCATCAGGGCCTCGACAGTTTTTGCATGACACCATATTTTTTTATTTTCTAAAAATTCTTTATTTATTTCGTATTGATTAGTATCATGGCCTAAAAAAAATTTGTCATCTCTAAATCTCACATCCACTTCTACATCATAGCCTTTACTTAATGCTTCATTAATATAAGTTGGGCTATTCTCTCTTTTTTCTTGGATACCATTTAAATTGCCTCTATGAGAAATTAGTAACATATGCCTTTAATATATTTAATATATACAACAATAACTAGTATATTATGATTTATAAATTAGAATTAAGGAGAGGTGGCCGAGTGGTTGAAGGCGCACGCTTGGAAAGCGTGTAAAGGAGTAATTCTTTCATGGGTTCGAATCCCATTCTCTCCACCAACAAATAAGCTTTAATTATCAATGCTAATTCGTGATTTTATTATTTTTTTTGCAAAGATAAATCAGCATTTTTTTAAAAAAATGTTATAATCCACTTCTTTCCAAATATTAAAAAATGACAAATAAAAATACATATCAGGCAGACTCCATCAAAGTTTTAAAGGGCTTAGAGGCAGTAAGAAAAAGACCAGGGATGTATATTGGTGATACAGATGATGGCACTGGACTTCACCACATGGTCTATGAAGTTGTAGATAACTCTATTGATGAAGCTTTAGCAGGACATTGTAAAAATATAAATGTTAGCATTAATGCAGACGAAACAGTAACAGTTAGTGATGATGGCAGGGGAATACCTGTAGATATTCACAGAACTGAAAAAAAATCTGCAGCTGAAGTTATTATGACCCAGCTTCATGCAGGAGGAAAATTTGACCATGATTCATATAAAGTATCAGGTGGATTACATGGTGTTGGTGTTTCGGTTGTAAATGCACTTTCTAAAAAATTGAAATTAGAGATCAACAGAGATAGTAAAAAATATTTTATAGAGTTTGAAAATGGTGAGGCAAAAGCACCTTTAAAAGTAATTGGAAAATCAAAGCAATCTGGCACCAAAATTACTTTTTTGCCTTCTAAAGAAATTTTTTCTTCTGTAAAATTTAGTGCCAATATTTTAATTAAAAGAATGAGAGAGTTGGCATTCTTAAACAAAGGGATTAAAATTATTTTTGTTGATGCCAGCTTAAAAAAAGAAAAAATATCTGAATTTAAGTTTGATGGAGGTGTAATAGAGTTTGTTGACTTTTTAGATGAAAAAAGAGAAAAGTTACAAAATAAAAACGGAAATGATTTATTTAGAAAACCTATTTATATAGAAGGAAAAAAGAATAATATCGAAATAGAGTGTTCTCTGAAATGGAATGCTGGTTATAGCGAAGAAATTTTTCCATATACAAATAATATTTATCAAAAGGATGGTGGGACACATTTATTAGGATTTAGAAGCGCATTAACTAGAGTTGTTAACAAATATGCTAATGAGCATAATTTGCTAAAGAAGAATAAATTAGCTATTTCTGGAGATGATATAAAAGAAGGCTTAACATGTGTTTTATCAACTAAAATTCCTGATCCCAAATTTTCTTCTCAAACTAAAGATAAATTAGTCTCCTCTGAAGTGAGAATGATTGTAGAAACAGTAGTTAATGAAAAATTATCAACATGGTTTGATCAAAATCCAACTGTTACAAAAATAATTCTAGCTAAAATAATTCAAGCAGCTATGGCAAGAGATGTAGCTAGAAAAGCAAGAGAAAACGTTAGAAGAAAAGGTGCTCTTGAATTGAGTGGTCTTCCTGGAAAATTAGCAGATTGCCAAATAGGAAAACAAGAAGGTACAGAACTTTTTATTGTTGAGGGAGATTCAGCAGGAGGTTCTGCAAAACAAGGAAGAAATAGATCAAATCAAGCTGTTTTACCTCTTAGAGGAAAGATCTTGAATACTTATGTTGAGGATTTGAAAGTTAAAAAAAATGGCAATGGAAATGGATCAGATAAAAGGACAAAAGCTTTGTCAAAAATGATATCTTCAAACGAGATAGTGACATTAATCAATGCATTGGGCTTAGACCCTAAAGCAGAAGAGATAGATTTAAAAGATCTAAGATATGGTAAAATAATAATCATGACGGATGCGGATGTCGATGGTTCACATATCAGGGCATTACTATTAACCTTTTTTAATAACGAACCATTTAATAAATTAATTGAAAATGGGCACATATATTTAGCTCAACCACCATTATTTAAAATAAATAAAGGAACTAAAGGCATTTATATAAAAGATGAAAAAGAATTAGAAGATTATATTTTAAATAATAATAAAGAAATTAAGAAAATAAAAAAAGGAACAAAAGAATTTACAAAAGCTTTAGATTTAGAAAAGTCTAAAATGAATATCCAAAGATTTAAAGGTTTAGGAGAAATGAATCCTGAAGAATTGTGGAGCACTACACTCGATCCTGAAACTAGAAATTTACTCCAGGTAAAATATTCAAAAGATCTTAAAAAAGACCAAAGTTTAATACATACACTTATGGGTAATGATGTTGCATTAAGAAAGGATTTTATTGTTTCTAATGCAATTAATGTTCAGAATCTTGATATATAAAAATGAAGTTTTTTGAAACTTCAAAACAATACTCTTTTAAAAAGTCAACTTATATAAATTTAAGATGGATCGGAATTTTTGGCCAACTCATAGCTGTAAACTTTGTATATTTAATTTTAAATTTTAAATTTAATTTTTTATTATCAAATCTAATAATAATTTTTGGTATTCTAAGTAATTTTTATTTAATTTATATTTATAAAAAGACTCAACTTTCAGATAGGTCTGCTTTTGTTTTTTTATTTCTTGATATAATTCAATTAAGCGCTTTACTTTATCTGACGGGAGGTATCACTAATCCTTTTATAATATTTTTATTAATTCCAAGTGTATTTTCTTCATCAAACTTAAGTTTCAAAACTAACTCACTACTAGTATGTTTAACCGGTATTTCCATTATAATTCTTACTTTTTATCATAAAGATTTGCCCTCACCTTTAAGTGACCATTTTCATGTAAGCCCCTATTATTATTTTTCTATACCTATTGCCTTAGTTGTTGCCTTAGTTTTTCTAAACTATTTTGCAATGACATTTGGATCACAATCTCGTTTAAGAAAAGATGCTTTATCAAAAATGGAAGAAGTAATGGCAAAAGAACACGAATTATTGTCATTAGGTGGTCAAGCTGCTGCAGCCGCACACTCTTTAGGAACTCCTCTTTCTACAATCAAAATAATTACTCAAGACCTAGCTAAACAATTAGAAAACAATAAAGAATTTGAGAAAGACATAGAATTACTAAATAGTCAGGTAGAAAGATGTAATGAAATTCTTAAACGTTTGAGTTTAAACCCAGTTGAGGAAGATGATTTTATAGATAAAGATCTAACAGTAAGAGAATATTTGTTAGAAATTATTTCATCTTTTAAGGAAATAAGTAATAAAAAATTTGTGTTTAACTTTGATCAAGATTCTAATCCAAAAAAAATAACTAAATCTATTGAGATTGTATATGGACTGAGAAATTTTATTGGGAATGCCAATAAGTTTTCAAACGGTAAAATTTTTATTAATTTGAAAAGCGATAGTGAAACAACAGAAATAACAATAGAAGATGATGGAAGTGGATATCCTAAAGATATTCTACCTAAAATTGGAGAGCCTTATTTAAAAACAAGTAATTCACAGGAAAAATCTAAAACAGGTTTAGGACTTGGATTATTTATTGGTAAAACTTTATTAGAAAAAAATTTTGCTTCATTAAATTTTAGAAACTCCAAAACAAGAAGTGGAGCAGAAGTTATAATTAGTTGGCGAAATTCAGATTTATTCAATATTTAATGATATTTTTTTTTGGTATCAAAAAGAGAACTTAATTGTGAAATCATTACGTCTCCTAACTCATTGACATCGGTAATCTTGATCGCTTTATCATAATACCTAGAAACATCATGCCCAATCCCTATTGCTAGGACCTCAATGTCAGATTTATTTTCAATATATTTGACTATTTTTTTAAGATGTTTTTCAAGGAAATCTCCAGAGTTCACAGAAAGAGTTGAATCATCAACAGGAGCTCCATCAGAAATAACCATTAAAATTTTTCTCTCTTCTTTTCTCTTTTTTACTCGACTGTAAGCCCAAGATATTGCTTCCCCATCAATATTTTCTTTTAGCAAACCTTCTTTGAGCATAAGCCCCAAGTTATTTTTCGCTTGTCTCCAGTGAGTGTCTGCACCTTTATAAATTATATGTCTTAAATCGTTTAATCTTCCAGGTGTTTTTGGTTTTGAACTTTTGGCCCATAATTCTCTTGCTTGCCCACCTTTCCAGTTTTTAGTTGTAAAACCTAAAATTTCAACTTTGACTGAGCACCTTTCTAGAGTTCTGGATAAAATATCAGCACAAATCGCAGCTATGGTAATTGGTCTTCCTCTCATCGATCCTGAGTTATCTATTAACAGAGTAACAACAGTATCTTTAAAGTCTAAATCTTTTTCTTTTTTAAAAGATAAGGAATTGTAGGGATCTATAATTATTCTTGGTAGTTTTGAGCTATCAAGTAATCCATCCTCTAAATCAAATTCCCATGCCCTATTTTGTTTTGCAAGTAACTGTCTTTGAAGTTTATTTGCTAGTTTTGTGATGACATCTTGAAAACCTATTAATTGTTGGTCTAAGCTTTTTCTCAGTTTAGTTGCTTCTTCTGCATTTTCTAGGTTTTCTGCTTTTACAATTTCATCAAATTGTGTGGTAAAGATTTTATAATCGAGATTTAGATTATCGATATTCTTTTTTAAAATTTGTTCTGTGCTTTGTTCTTCTGACTCTATTTCTGATAGTTGTTCGTCTAAATTAAATTCATCAACTTCATAATCTGCATCTAAAGTAGCCTGGGTTTCTTGATCCTTATTTTCATCCCTGTTATCCTCATTGTCATTATTTTGATCATCATTTGAGGGATTGTCTTGCCCTTGATCTTGGTTCTCTTCGTTATTTTGATCTTCCTCACTTTGAAAAATATCCATTTCCTCAAGAATTTTAGAAAAACAAGAGCTATAAGTATTTTGATCTTCAAGATTGTCTAATAAAAATTCTTTATGTTTTTCTATAGATTTTTCAAAATCTTTCTCCCAAAAATTGAGCATTTTTGAGGTTAATGGATTGAGTTTAACTTTATGAAAATTTTTAAGCATGTAAAGTTCAAATGCTTCGGAAACAGTGACATCTTCTTTAGCTTTTAATTGATCTCTACGTTTTTGACTGATTACTTGAGAATAATTTTCATGCAAATTCTTTTCTATTCCTTTTAACATTTGACCACCTAACGCCTCATATCTTATTTTTTCTGCGATATTATAGAGGGATCTAGAGGAATTATTTCCTGGCAAATTTTTTTTATAAATATCATCATTAGAAAACTTTTTCTTTAATGCCGAAGAGTCTGTTTCCGCTCGTAATCTTATAAAATCACTTGGACTGTTTATGCTATCAATTTCTATAGAACTTATATCTTTAGATTTATTTTTTTCTGATTCTTTTTTATTAAAATCAAAGTCATCAGATATAACTTTTGCAGTTGAAGTTAGCGCAATCCTAAATTTTTCTTTTAAATTGCTTTCCCTAGTACTCATTTAAATTTGAATATTTATCAATGATTCTGGCAATTCTTCACCAAAACATCTTTGATAATATTCTGCGATAGTATTTTTCTCAATATCGTCACATTTATTTAAAAAGGTTACTCTAAAAGCGTAACCAATATCTTTAAAGATCTCTGAATTTTCTGCCCAGTGCATAACAGTTCTTGGACTCATAACTGTTGAAATATCACCTGCAATAAACCCTTTACGCGTTAAAGAGGCTACTTTGATCATGTTGGAAACAATTTCTTTACCTTTTGAATTATTTAAATTTTTATTTTTAGCTAATACAATATCCATTTCTCTATCAAGACTAAGATAATTCAGTGTCGTTACTATATTCCATCTGTCCATTTGACCTTGGTTTATTTGCTGAGTGCCATGGTAAAGACCACTAGTATCTCCTAATCCTACAGTATTTGATGTTGCAAATAATCTAAAATATTTATTTTGCTTTATTACTTTATTTTTATCTAGCAGTGTAAAATTACCTTCAGCTTCTAAAACTCGCTGTATCACAAACATAACATCAGGTCGTCCAGCATCATATTCGTCAAACACAAGAGCAACTGGATTTTGAATAGACCAAGGTAAGATTCCTTCATTAAATTGAGTGACTTGTTTGCCCTCTTTTAAGACAATTGCATCTTTTCCAATTAGGTCTATTCGGCTAACATGGCTATCTAGATTTACACGAATACACGGCCAATTTAGTCTAGCAGCTATTTGTTCAATATGAGTAGATTTACCTGTACCGTGATATCCTTGAACCAAAACTCTTTTGTTAAAAGAAAAACCTGAAATGATTGCTAGTGTAGTGTCTCTGTCAAACTTATAACTTTTATCAATTTCAGGCACGTAATCATTTTTTTTTGAAAATGCCTCAACTTCCATCTCCGAGTCTATTCCAAAGGTCTGTTTTAAGGAAACTTTGATATCTGGTTTTATGTCAAGATTTGGTGTCAATTTTATCTCTATATGTGTTTTTAAGCTGAGTATAAGCTAAAGTTATTAATTTAAGTTTTTCCTCGTATTTTTTATTTCCAGAATTCATATCAGGGTGGAATTTTTTTACAAGCACTTTGAATTTGTCCTGTATTTTCTTCCACTTTAGGCCTACGGAAATACCAAGAATACCAAACGCTTTGATATCTTTGTGATCAAATTTAAATTGCCGCATATGATCATAATCACCATTTATTTTATCTTTATCTAATTCATCTTTTAAAGTTGTATTCCAAAGAACTTTAAAAAAATTATCTGAAGAGCTAAAACTCTGAGTAGGCTTGTGCCATATCATGTCAGACTTCAAAAAATCTATTACTTGGTCATCATTCATACCTGAAAAGTAATTCCAATTTTTATTGAATTCTTTTACATGCTCAAGACATAACATTCTAAATTTTTTACTATTATCTTTTTCAACTGGTGCTTTATATTCACCAATTTCATTACAATTATTCCAGTCACAAATATTTTTCATGATATAATAAATTATACTTATGGATATAAATGACTTAATTGCAATTGTAAAAAAAAAATTACAAAATCAGATAAATATTGAAGACATTCAAATTGAGGACAAATCTTTTCTTCATAAAAATCATGCTGGTAATCAAGAGGGTAAATTTCATTTGAAAGTAAGTTTAATCTCAAGTGAACTTAAGACCATGACTAAGATAGAAAGCAATAAGAAAATTTACAAAATTCTAGATAAGGAAATGAAAGAATCTATTCATTCAATACAAATCTTAATTTCGTAAAAAAATTTTTAAAAATAAGCCTATTTTTTTTTTAGGATATTCTTTATTAATTACTGGAGTTCCAATTTTTTTGAGTAAGACCAAATTAATATTGTTTGATATATTTTTCTTATCTTTTGCCATAAAGCTTAAAATTTGGTTTACATCTTTTGGACTAAAAAATTTACTTACAGAAGATGGTAAGTCAGAATTATCAATATGTTCCATGATAGAATAATACTCTCTTTTATTCATTAATTTTGTTTCAAGACTAAAATTGAGAGCAGTTTTTATTCCAAGTATTACAGCTTCTCCATGATTTAGTTTTTTACTAAATCCCAATGTTGCCTCATAAGCATGTGCAAACGAATGACCAAAATTTAAAATTTTTCTTAAACCCTTTTCTTTTTCATCTTTTTGAACCACAGCTTTTTTAATTTTACAACTTTCATGAATAGCCTTTTCAAGAAACGGTGAGGTAAGCTTTAAAATTTTGTTTTTATGGTTGTTCAAAAAATTATAAAATTTTTTATTTCCAATTATTGAATGTTTTAAAATTTCTCCATATCCACAAACTATCTCTCTCCTAGGTAATGTTTTTAAAAATTCAGTATCAGAAATAACAAGATTAGGCTGGTAAAAACTCCCAACTAGATTTTTACCATACTTAGTATTTAAACCAGTCTTACCACCAATTGATGAGTCAACTTGAGACAAAAGAGTAGTTGGTACGTTTATAAACTTAAGCCCCCTCTTAAAAAGACTTGCAGCAAAACCACTTATATCTCCTGTAATTCCTCCTCCAATAGATATCAAACAGTCATCTCTTGAAAAATTTTTATTTAACAAAATTTCTAAAATCTTATTAGCACTATTCATATTCTTGTTTAATTCATTTGCTTTAAAATAATGGATATAACTAATTTTATTTTTTAAAGATTTTTTAATTATAGAAACAAATTTTTTAGGAACATTACTATCTACAACTAAAAGACATTTATTAAATTTAATTGAGTTAGATTTTGTAATTTGAGAAATATTCGCAGATATTTTTTTTCCAATATAGATAGGATATTTCTGTGTCTTTGTTACTATATTTAATTTAATTTGATTCATAAATTTTAATTATTTTATTAACTACTTCATTTTTAGTTAACTTATCACATTTAATCTCAAATAAAGCTTGTGCATAGACGTTAGAGCGTTTTTGAATTAAATCAATTATTTGATCATCTGATGAGTTTATCGCAAGAGGTCTTTTTTTACTATTTTTTATTCTCCCTAACAAAATATTATTATTCCAGTTTAGCCAAAACGATATATGACTTTTTAAAACTTCTTTTCTAATATTTTCATTCATGAAAGCTCCACCACCAAGAGAAATCACAGAGGAGTGTAGTTTTAAATTTTTTAGTGTTACTTTCTCTTCAACTTTTCTAAAAAAATCTTCACCTTTATCCTCAAACATTTTGCTTATGGTTGTACCCACTTTATTTTCAATCTCATTATCTATATCTATAAAATTTAATTTCAGTTTTTTTGCGACCAGCATGCCTATAGAACTCTTTCCAGATCCCATCATTCCTAAAAACACAAGATTTTCTTTTGATTTCATAAGTTTCTTTATTGAAAAAACACAAATATGTCTTAATTTGAAATTATCTAAAGTTATATGCAATTTACTAAAAACACAAGTTCAGGCAAAGCTAGTATTACAGGAATCGTAATTAAATTAACACTTGGATTGATTGTTGTTATAGGAATTGTATTTTTTATAAACTCATTAGATTTCCCTGCACCTAAAAAAGAAATAGAAAAAATAATTCCAAATGAAAATTTTAAAATTGTTAAATAAGAAATATTTTTCAATTTTAATATTTTACTTATTATCAGCAACAAATACGTTCGCAGAAGATAAACCAGTTGATATCTGGAATTTAGAAAAAAAAGAAACGGATACTGTTGTAGAAACCAATATTTCTGATCAAAATCAAAATAATAGCACTGGAAACAGTATTTATAACATGCAGTCAAACAAGATAATTGATCCAATTAAACTAGACCAGGATGTTGCGTCGAAAGAAATTAAAATTGTGGGATTATATGATCCAGCTGAATATGGACTAAGTATCGATATGTGGTCAAATTCTGACGGTTCTAAATTAAAAAGTCTTTTTGAAAACATTAATAAATATAATCTTTCACAAGATGCTTCAGAAATAATGAATATTTCCATGTTAACTAATGCTTACTATCCAAATCAAAATATAAGTGAGCAAGAGTTTTTAAAATTTAAATCTGATTGGTTAATTAAAAACTCTAATCTAGAACTAATTGAAGAATATTTGATAAAAAATCAGACTATTAACTTGCATCCTGAGCTAACTAGATTTTTAGTAGACACTTATTTATCTGACTCAAACATAAAAAAATCATGTGAAATTTTTTCTAATAATACTAAACCAATTGAGAATGAATATTTGTCCAAGTTCAATTTATATTGTTTAGTCAATTATGGTAAAAATGAAGAAGCTCAATTAATTTTAGATTTGAAAAAGGAACTTGGTTTTCAAGATGATTACTATGAAAATAAAATAAGTTACTTATTTGGATATGTAGAGGAAGCAGATAAAACAATTTCTGAAAACTCTATTTTAGATTTTCATTTAGCACATAGAACTGATCCTGAATTTTCATTTGAGCCAAATGTGGATACTCCAAAATTTATTTGGAAATATTTATCTGCATCAAATCTCCTCTTTAATATTAAAGATTTAGAAATTACTGATGTAGATAAAATTTCTATTATTGAAAAAGCAGTTAATGATAAAAATTATTCAGAAAAAGATTTATTTGAATTTTATAAAAAGTTTCAATTTAATATTAGTCAATTCTTAAACGCACAGGAAGCTTATAAATCCTTGCTGCCTATAGAAGGGAGAGCACTGTTATACCAACGAATACTTTTAACAGAGGAACCAAATTTAAAGTTAGAGTTGATGAAAACATTAAAAGATGTCTTTAATAAGGATGAAATTGGCAATGCTTTTGATGAAGAATTAAAAAGTTTTTTAG
The DNA here is from genome assembly GCA_902605605.1 of uncultured Pelagibacteraceae bacterium. GTDB lineage: Bacteria > Pseudomonadota > Alphaproteobacteria > Pelagibacterales > Pelagibacteraceae > Pelagibacter. Next base: position 17,148 of record CACLDI010000003.1, on the reverse strand, counting down.
ATCAAATTCCAGAAGATGATGTACCTTCAAATTATACAACTTTTTATAACAGCTATTCTAAAACTGAGAAAGTAAGAGATAAAAAAATTAAATTTAACAATAAAGTTTTGCATCAATCTAAATTAGTGAATTATTTTAACGGGGACTACGCTAAATCCCAGATCGAACAAGATCTTGAAAAATTTTTAAAGAAAATCAAAAAAGATAAAAAATATTTTTTATCCAAAAAAGATATTATTTTCTTAGAAGCATTGAAATCTGATGGAATACAAATCTCAAAAAAATATGATAGCTTATATAAGATTAAAGAGTCAGAAATGCCTGCAGATATTCAGTTTATGATTGAAAACAATGAAATTGGCGCTGCACTGCTAAGGGTAATCGAAGTCATTGGTCCAGAAAAAATTGAGAATCTAGATGAAGATACAGTTTATTTTATTATCAATACACTCAATCAGCTAAATGTTGATTTGATTAGAAATAAACTTTTGTTAAAAGTTCTACCTTTAAAAGTATAAAATTTATAATAAAATAAATTAAAACATGGCTATAAGAACTATAATTACAGAACCTAATAAACTGCTCAGACAAGTTTCAAAACCAGTAGTTAAAGTTGGAAAAGAGGAGCAGAAACTAATGAAGGATATGTTGGAGACCATGTATGCTGCTAATGGGATTGGTCTTGCTGCAATACAAGTTGGAATACCAAAAAGAATTATAGTCATGGATATTTGCAAAGAAGAAAATAAAAAAGAGCCAAGATATTTTGTAAATCCTATAATTAAAAATAAAGACCCTTTAAAAGCAACTTATGAAGAAGGATGCCTTTCAGTCCCAAATCAATTTGCAGATATAGATAGACCAAGTAAATGTGAAGTAGAGTATTTAGATTATAATGGACGAAAACAATTGCTAAAAGCTGAAGGTTTACTTGCTACATGCATTCAACATGAAATGGATCATCTAGAGGGCATATTATTTATCGATTATCTCTCAAAATTAAAAAGATCGATGATAATTAAAAAATTATCAAAATTAAAATTAAGTACAGCCGAAGTTTAATTCATGGCTAAGAAAATAATTTTTATGGGTACACCCATGTTTGCTGTACCAATTTTAAAATCTCTATATCAAAATGGATATCCTGTGACATGCGTTTATACTCAACCCCCACAAAAATCACATCGAGGACAAAAAATTAATAAATCTCCTATTCAAGGAATTTCTGAAACTTTAAATTTAGAGTACAGGGCACCATCAACTTTAAAAGAAAATAAAGAAGAATACGAATTTTTTAAATCAGTAGATGCAGATCTAGCAATTGTTGTAGCCTATGGACAAATTATACCTAAAGAATTTTTAAGTTTAACAAAAAAAGGATTTATAAACATACATGCATCTATTCTACCTAAATGGAGAGGAGCGGCACCTATACAAAGAACTATAATGAATTTAGATAAAGAAACCGGAGTCAGTATTATGAAAATAGAGGAAAAATTAGACACAGGTCCCATTTGCAATATTTATAAAATCAATATGGATAATAATTTTAATTCTTCTGAAATTGCTGAAAAGTTATCTTTTATTGCCGCGGAAAAAATTTTAGATAATATTGATGACATACTTGAAGACAACGCAACTTTCGTGGATCAAGATCATTCCAAAGCAACTTATGCTCCAAAAATCAAAAAGACAGAGGGTTTAATTGATTGGAAGAGTAATGCAAAGTATATTTTAGGGAAAATAAATGGTTTATATCCAGTCCCAGGTGCTTTTTTTATATTAAGTGGTGAGAGATATAAGATTTTAAAAGCAGAAATTAGCAATGGGATTGGAAATCCAGGAGAGGTTCTTAATGATTACTTAGAAATTGCTTGTGGAGATAATCAGTCAATTAAGGTCACGGAGATACAAAGACAAGGAAAAAGGCCTCAAAATATTGGTGAATTTATGCTTGGTTCGCGAATTAGAAAAGGCCATCAGATTTAAATGGCGAGGTATCAAGTTCTTATTGAATATGTTGGAACAAGTTTTAGAGGCTGGCAGATACAAAAAAAAGGCTCTACTATTCAAGGATTAATTCAAAAACACTTATCAAAACTTTTAAAAGAAAGAATAATTTTAAATGGATCTGGTAGAACAGATGCAGGAGTACATGCTTATGCTCAGTCAGCTCACTTTGATTGTCAAAAAAAAATTTTAGATTTAATAAAATTTTTAAAATCAATTAATCATTTTCTTAACAACAAGGGTATAGCAATTACTCAAATTAAAAAAAGAAGTGAAAAATTTCATTCACGATTTTCTGCCAAACAAAGAATTTATAGATATATAATTTTTAACCAAATAAGTGCTCCTGTAATTGAAAGTGGAAGAGGGTGGCATGTGAGAAAAATACTAGATGTTGATTTAATGAAAAAAGGGGCAAAAAAATTATTGGGGACGAATGACTATTCAACGTTTAGATCATCAAGTTGTCACGCTAAAAGTCCAATTAGAACAATTAAATCAATTAAAATAAGTGCATTAAAAAATAAAATTGAAATAGAATTTAAGTCACAATCATTTTTACAACAACAGGTAAGATCGATGGTAGGCTGTCTAAAATTTTTGGGTGAAAAGAAATGGGATCTAAAAACTTTTGACAAAGTATTTAAATCTAAAAAAAGAGTACTGTGTGCTCCACCAGCACCTCCTGAAGGGCTTTTTTTATATAAAGTTATTTATTAATTTTTTTTATTGCTCATTGCAAACTTTTTATTAATTCTCCATCTAGACTCAGCTCTTACTATATAGCCACAACATTTTTTAGATTTGCATCTACACGGAAATTGTTTGTAATTTTCATCATAACCAAATCCGTAATCACAAGTAAATTCCTCACCCTTTTTAATATCTCTTATTGCTTTAACCCAAATTTTTAGTCCTTTACCATCATAGTCACAATTATTTTCGCATGAATGATTGATTAAACCTGCAGTATTCCATGGAAAATCTCCATCAAGATCGTATCTTTTATTTATAGTAAATAAATAAATGGGTTTACCATTATCATATTTATCAGACTCTTCAGTTTGTTTTTTTGTGATTAATTTACCGATGTAATCAATTACCTTAGTTCCAGCTTTAATATCTTTTGTTGCGTAAAGTCCTCTTCCTTTTTTATCTATAGCTGACTTTTTAATTCTGTACAGTTTCATTTAGAGTGTGTTTAGATAGTTATATTAAATTATCAATTAAATTCTATGAGAGCATCAACATGTCTCTTGGTGCTTTCTTGTAAAGCTTTAAGATCATATCCACCCTCAAGTATTGATACAACATTTCCATTACAAAATTTTTTAGAAATATCTAAAATTCTTTTTGTAATAAGATAATAATCCTCTGTTTTGAGTCTAAATTGTGCAAGTGGGTCGGCTTCATGTGCGTCAAAACCAGCGCTAATCAATACAAATTCTGGCTTAAACTCTTCCAACTTTTTTAAAGCATGCTCAAATGCATTTAAGTATTCTTCAGAGCCAGTTCCTGCTGGAAGAGGAATATTCTTGATATTGTTGAACTTACCTCTTTCTTTTTCAGATCCAGAACCTGGATAATATGGATATTGATGAGTTGAAATAAAAAGAACATTTTCATTGTTATAAAATATATCTTGTGTCCCGTTTCCATGGTGAACATCTATATCCACTATAGCAATTTTTTTATATTTAAATTTATGTAGTAAGTAATTAGCACCTATTGAAATAGAGTTAAAAATACAGAAACCAGCAGCTTTATTTTGACTTGAATGATGACCGGGAGGACGAACACAACAAAAGGCATTTTTAAATTCTCTATTTTCAACTCCATCAATGGCAGCAATAATTGAACCTACTGCATCAAAGGTAGCATCTTTGCTACCTGGCGAAATAATTGTATCCCCATCTAATGAAGAAAAACCAGTTTTAGGAAAAGAACTTTTCACAAAATTAATGTAATTAAGATCATGTGTAGTTAAAAGAATATCATCCGAAACTTTAGATGGTTTCTTCCATAATAGATTTTTATTATTAATTTTTTTAAAATTATCTACTATAACAGATACTCTTGCTATTTGTTCTGGATGACCAGGACCTGTATCATGATTTTGAGATGAATCTGATGTGATTAAACCAGTTTTCACTTAAAATAGTTATCTAAGATTTTGGTATAAATTAATGTTAACCTTTTTAAATCAGATAAGGAAACACATTCTCCCACCTTATGCATACTTTTTCCCACTAATCCAAATTCTAAACATGGAGCAATTTTTCTTATAAATCTAGCATCAGACGTACCGCCTGTTGTAGATAATTTTGATTTAATTTTAGTAACTTTTCTAATTATATTTTGAATCATAAATGTAGTTTTATTTGGCTTGGTCAAAAAAGCCTCACCAGAAACACTATATTCAATTTTATATTTTGATTTATTTTTAATACAAATTTTTTTAATTATTTTGTTTATTTTATTCTTTAATCTATAAGAGGAATGTTTGTTGTTAAATCTAATATTAAATGATGCAGTAGCTAATCCTGGAATTACATTATCAGCTGAATTATTAATGTTAATTTTTGTTATTTCTAAATTTGTTGGTTGAAAATCTTTTGTTCCATTATCAAATTTAATTTCTTTTAACTCTTTTAATATTTGCACTAAACCTGTTGATGGATTGTTTGCCCTGTCAGGGTAAGCTACATGGCCTTGAATACCAATAATAGACAATTTTCCATTCATACTGCCCCTTCTACCAATTTTTATCATTTCTCCTAGTTTGTTAGGATTCGTTGGTTCTCCTACCAGGCAAAAATCTATTTTTTCTTTTTTTTTTTTCAAATACTCAACAACCTTTTTTGTCCCATTAATTGCAATTCCTTCTTCATCTCCAGTAATTAGTAAACTAATAGACCCAGCAAATTTTTTATTTTCCTCAGAAAAATTACTAACCGCAGCAACAAATGCAGCTATCGAGCTTTTCATATCATTTGCACCTCTGCCAATTAAGTATCCTTTTTTAACAGCAGGTTTAAATGGATTAACAATCCAATCACTTAAATTACCAGGTGGCACCACATCCAGATGGCCTGCATAACAAAAATTTGGACTTGCGGTACCAAGTCTTGCATAAAGATTTTTTACAGGATAACTATTTTTATCTTTGAACTCGAGTATTTTAGTTTTAAATCCAAGTTTTTTTAATTTCTTTTCTAAAAACTTAATAACACCAGCATCAGTTTTTGTGATTGATGGAAATCTAATTAGCTCTTTAGCTAATTGTAATTCATTTATTGTTGGCATGTTTAATCTCTTAAAAGATCGTTTACTGATGTTTTTGATCTTGTTTTTTCATCAACTTGTTTAATAATCACCGCACAACTTAAAGATGGTGCAGATGGATTATTTTTGTCTGGTAAAGAACCTGGCACAACAACTGAGTATGGAGGAATTTTACCATAAGTAATTTCGCCGGTTGCCCGGTTTACTATTTTAGTGCTTTGCGTAATCAGCATTCCCATACTTAGAACAGAGCCTTCTCCAACTATCACACCTTCGACAACTTCTGACATTGCTCCAACAAAAACATTATCTTCAATAATTGTTGGTAATGCTTGAGCGGGCTCCAAAACGCCTCCAATTCCAGAACCTGCAGAGATATGACAATTTTTTCCAATCTGACAACAACTTCCTGCACGACTGAACGTGTCCATCATAGTGCCTTCATCAATCCATGCTCCTAAATTAACATAACACGGCATCAAAACGGCATTTTTACCAATAAAACTTCCACGTCTTACTGGTGAGTTTGGTACCATTCTAAAACCAGCTTTTTCATGATCTTCTTTTGACCATCCAGCAGTTTTTCCTTTAAGTAAATGAGCCTTGTCATACCAACTACTATAGGGACCATTTAAATTTTCCATTGGGTACATTCTAAAACTTAACATTATTGCTTTTTTAAGATATTGATGAGTTTTCCACTCACCATTGATCTTTTCAGCTACTCTGACTTTACCACTATCTAAATCATCAATAATTTGATCTATAGTATTTTTTAAATTTTCATCTGAACCTGGAGTTATTTGATCTCTTTTTTCCCAAGCGTCATTTATAATTTTTTCTATAGACATAATTTACTGACTTTTTAATAACCTTATTTCTTTTAGAAATAAAGATAGATTTTCAATTTTGTGTGAAATAAAATCTTTGTCAGCATCCATTTTTCCAAAATGCTCATCATTGATTAACCAAACAGTTGTACACCCACGTTCGTACCCAATACTTAGGTTTTTTGCAATATCTTCAATATAAATTGTTTCTTTTGGATCAATACCAAATTTTTTAACCATTGAATCAAAAGTCTCTGCCTCAGGTTTGGGCACATATCCAGCATCTTTGATATCAAAAACTTTATCTCTACCAAATAAATCATACACTCCTAGATGTGTTAAAATATTTGCAGCATGGTCTGCAGAACCATTTGTGAAGATAAACTTTTCCATATTTAATTGTTTAAGCTCATTTCTCATGATTTTATCTGCTTTCATAAATGATAAATCTATATCATGAACGAAGGATAAGAATTCATCTGGAGAAATTCCATCATTTATCATTAATCCTCTTAGAGATGTATTGTATTTATAAAAGTAATTTGTTTGTAATTCTTTAGCTTTATCTTTATCAATTTTTAGTTTTTCAGATATAAATTGTGTCATTCTTTTTGAAACTTGACCAAATACTCGCTCTAAAGAATAATTATTGTGTTTACCATAACAAACACCATCAAGATCTAGTAGAAGATATTTTTTTTCTTTTAAGTTCATTTTCTTATTAATGTACCTGCACCTTTGTCAGTAAATATTTCCCATAGGCATGAGTGTTTTTTTGTGCCATTAATTATGCAAACTCCAGTTACTCCATTATTTACAGCATCTAGGCACGCATTAATTTTAGGTATCATGCCTTCTGTTATAGTTTCATTTTTAATCATTTCTGAAATTTCTGTAGAAGAAATTTCTCCTATTAATTTTTTTTCTTTGTTAAGAACACCATCAACATTTGTCATTAATAATAATCTTCTAGCTTTTAATGATTTAGCTATAGCCATAGCAGCTGTATCACCATTAATATTATGGGTTTGATTATTTTCATCTAAACCTAATGGGGATACAATTGGGACTTTATTTTGCTTGAGGATATTAAATATTATTTCATTATTAATTGAAGTTGGTATCCCTACAAAACCTAACTCTTTTACCTCGGGTATCACCTCTATAATATTATTATTTTTAGTGTGTATTGAAACACCTTCGGTCCCCTTTTTGTTTAAATTTTCAACAATATCATCATTAAAGTCAATTAAAACAGACTCTACAATATTGATTATATTTTTATCAGTAACTCTTAAACCTCTTATAAATTTTGATTGAATGTTAGATTTCTCTAATTCTCTCTTTATTCTTGGTCCGCCACCATGCACAACTACTGTGGAAAGTCCTAATTTATTTAAAACAAATAGATCTATTATAAAATTATTAAATACATTTCTATCAATTAAAACATTTCCACCATATTTAATTATAATTAAATCATTTTTATATTTTTCAATATATTTATTAACTTCACTTAAAGGTGGCCCATCTTTGGGCAATATATTTTTTAGATCCATGTTTTTTTTACTAATTAAAACAATTAGTTTGCAGTTTTGACTTTTGTACGTTTCATAATTACAACTTGCTGAGCCATAGTTAATATATTGTTAAAAGTCCAATAGATAACCAAGCCGCTGGGAAATGGTGCAAGTATTACTGTTAAAAAAACAGGGAACCAAGCAAATAAGCGAGCTTGCAGAGGATCAGTGGGTGCAGGATTCAATTTTTGTTGTATAAACATGCTTAATCCCATCGCCAAGGGCCACGCTCCTATAACTAAAAATGATGGCACATCATAAGGTAGTAAGCCAAACAAATTGAATAAACTGCTTGGATCTCTCTCACTAAGGTCTCGAATCCAACCATAAAATGGCATATGTCTCATTTCAATTGTTACGAACAAAACTTTGTATAAAGCAAAAAATACTGGGATCTGCACGAGTATCGGTAAACATCCACTCATAGGATTCACTCCTTCTCTCTTGAAAAGGCTCATTGTTGCTTTTTGAAGGGCCAACTTATCACCCTTGTGAAGTTCACGAAGACGGACTTGCTCAGGTTGAAGAGCCTTCATTTTCGCCATACTTCTAAATGAAAAGTTTGCTAGTGGAAAAAATACAAGTCGTATACACACCGTAACAGCAATAATTGCTAAACCATAATTGCCTAACAATTTAAAAAAGTAATCTATGGCAGTGAATAATGGGCGCGTCACGAAGTACAGCATTCCCCAATCAATAGCTAGATCAAATTTATCAATTTGTAAAGATTCACCATAACCATCAATTACATCGACTCTTTTGGCAGCAACTATAACTTCCATTTTATCCTCAATGCTAGAATTTCCTCGAAGCTCTAGTGGTTCAGTTACAACAAAATTTACTCTCCACTTATCTTTATAATCAAAAGTTGTTTTAAACTCTTTACCTTTAGGTGGAATAAGTGACGTCAACCAAAATTTATCAGTTATTCCTAACCAACCTTTCTGAGAAGTTCTTGTGAACTTTTCTTCTTGAATATCATCATAATCCTCTTCGATCAGTTCATCATCTAAGGTTGCTATTAGGCCTGTATGAAGAATATAAAAATTAGATACATCAAAAGGAATTTCGTTTCTAATTATTTGACCATACGAATAAAAATCATAATTGTTATTTGTAGAATTTATTACACGTTGTTTGACTGTAAATAAGAACTTATCATCAATAGATATTTCTTTTTCAAAGGTAATTCCTTGATCATTAGCCCACGATAATTTTATTGGCGATTGGGTAGTTAATTTTTTATTACCTACAACTGACCAAATAGTATTAGCATTAGGAATTTCGATATTTTTATCAGTGGTAATAAGTCCACTCTCAATTATGTATCCACCTTTAGTATTTCTGGGGGCAAGTAATTTTACCTTCTCATCACTATCTAAACTTACATTATAGTTCTTAAAAGTAAGATCATCAATTGTGGCACCTTTTAAAGATATAGAACCAATTATACTTTTATTTTCAAACTGAATTCTTTCACTTTCACTTAATGCCTGTTCTCTTGAAATTTCTGTAACATTTTCTTTTTGATCCAGACTTGGTGCATCTGAACTTTGTTCAGTGTTATTTTTCTCAGCTATATTCTCTTTCGTTACAGGTGGCGGTGCGAAAAAGAGCGTATACAACAGAATGACTGCTGCGGATAAGCTGATTGCGGCGATAATATTGCGGATCTCCACTATTTATTATCCTTTACTTCTTTTTTTACAGGATCAAACCCTTCTCCTCCGCCTAAAAATTTAATTGGATGACATGACAGAATTCTTTTAATACTCATGAACAAACCTTTAAAAAAACCAAATTCTTTTAAAGCATCAATACTGTATTCAGAACATGTAGGTAAATATCGGCAAGAGTGTCCAAATAGAGGACTAATTAGATATTTGTACCCCTTGATGAGTTGAATTAAAATATTAGTAAATATATTCATTATTTAATTTTTTCTAAGTCTTGAAATAGAGTTTTTTTTATATTTTTGTATTCATTGTTTAACATACTCTCCTTTGCAAGAACAAGGATAGAAAAATCAAAGTTTATTGATATTATTTTAACTGCATCGTTAACAATACTTCTTAACCTTCTTTTAATTTTATTTCTTTTAACAGCGTTTCCAATTTTTTTTTTAACTGAAAAACTTATATTGAGTTTTTTATTATCTTTATTAGGCAATTTTCCAAAAAAAATAGTTACATACTTATTAGAAATTTTCCTTTTTTTTAAAAGAGTTTTAAATTCCTCATTTTTTGAAAGAGCAAGGATTTTGCTTTTCATTTAATTAGATATTATTTCCTTTTTTTCTTTGTGACAGTAGAAGAAACGGTAAGGTTTTTTCTGCCTCTTGATTTTCTCCTTTTTATTAATTTCCTGCCTCCTTTAGTTTTCATTTTGGACCTAAATCCATGCTTCTTTAGACGTTTTCCAACTTTTCTTTGGTACGTTCTTTTCATAATATTACTTTATTTTATATTTAATTAATTTTGCACTTTTATATTAGCAATAAAAAAAATAGCAAATAGAAGATTTAACATTAAAGTGTCATTAAGTATGGAAAAATCAAACAAATTTAAATTATTTATAGGTTTAGCTTATTTAATATTAATAAGTTTATTTTTATTTTTTTTCTTCTCTAAATTTAGCATTCAGGAACTTACCTCATATGAATTTATAAGAGAAAACAGATTATATTTTGCTGAACTTAAAAATTCTAACTTATTATTTATTTCTATAATTTTTTTAGTGCTGACGGTTGTTTGGTGTTTCCCCCTACTTGGCTTCGGTAGCCCCATCGCCTTGATAGGTGGATTTATATTTGGTAAATGGATCGGCACTTTACTTGTTGTAATTGGATTAAGTATTGGTGCAACATTATTATATGTCTTTGGAAATTATTTCCTTAAAGATCTTATTAGAGAAAAATTTTTGAATAAATACCAAAAATTGGAAACTAAATTTAAAAAATCAGAATTTATTTATTTACTGTTTTATCGTATGGTTGGTGGTATTCCTTGGCAGTTACAATGTCTTTTACCAACCTTATTTGATGTAAAATTAAAGAATTACTTTTTTTCAACACTGATTGGCGTAGTACCTGGTGCTTTTTTAATTACCTCAATAGGAAGTGGTTTAGAAAAAATTATTGATCAAAACTCTGAAGTTCCTGGTATTACTCAAATTATCTTTTCACCAGATATTTACATTCCGCTTGTAGCATTCTTTAGTTTAATCTTAGTGAGTATTTTTTTAAGAAAGATATTTTATAAAAATTAATTATGGTGCCCTCGTCGGGAATCAAACCCGAAACTGACCATTACCAATGGCCTGTTTTATCATTAGAAACTACAAGGGCGTTTTTAATATAAAAGCTATAATATTGCCATATTATTAATTTAGTTTATAAATAATTTGAAAGTTTATAGCTATGAAAATTTATACCAAAATAGTTTTAGATAAAAATGATTGTCTTCTTGAAGAGGAGTTTTACCATTATAACGGTAATATTGCGAACGCTATGGGTATCCATTATACCTATGGGGCAAATAAGGGTAATAAATTAATGGAAAAGCAAGCAAAAAAAGAAAAAAGACTTGCTGAAAAAAAAGCTAAAAAAGCTGAGCGATTAGCAAAAGAAGGTATAGGAAAAAAAGAAGAGCCCAAAGAACAAGCATTAGATACCTCCAAACCATTGTCTCTTGAGGCAATTACGAATCCAGACAAATAATGAGTTCTAAAGAAAAAAATGAGCGCTTAAGCTTGGCTCTTAGAAAAAACTTAAAAAAAAGAAAACTTTTTCAAAAGAAGACAAAGAAGAAAGCTAAATAATGTCTATTCAGCCAGACTCTTGGATTAAAAAAATGTGTAAAGAACACAATATGATAGAGCCCTTTCTTGAAGAACAAGTCTCCAAAGGAACAATTTCTAAAGGATTGTCGTCTATGGGATACGATGTTTCCTTATCGGACGAGTATAGAATTTTTACGAATGTAAATAACTCTTTAGTAGATCCAAAAAACTTTTCGGAAGACAATTTTGTAGAGAAAAAAGGCCCATATTGCATCATACCTCCAAATAGTTTTGTTCTTGGAAAGACTGTTGAATATTTTCGTATCCCTAAAAATGTTCTTTGTATATGTGTAGGTAAGAGCACTTATGCTCGTTGTGGCGTAATAGTTAACGTTACTCCAATTGAAAATTCTTTTGAAGGTAATATTGTGATCGAGATGAGCAACACTACCCCAAATCCTGCCAAGATTTATTCTAATGAAGGTATAGCTCAATTTTTATTTTTTAAATCAGATACTGACCCCGAAACAACTTACAAATCAAAAAACGGAAAATATCAAGGACAAACATCCATTCAGGTTGCCAAGATAAAATAACTTATGGACAAATTTGTGATTAAAGGTCCTAGTATTTTAAAGGGGCAAGTTTTAATCTCAGGAAGTAAAAATTCAGCACTTCCGATTCTTGCTTCTACACTCTTATTTGATAAGCCAGTAGTAATTCAAAACTTACCAAGGGTAAGAGATATCGACACAATGCTCAATCTGTTAAAATCTTTAGGCTCAAAAATTGAATTTTTTAATAATAAAAAAAAAGTTAGAATAACTAAAACAAAAAAACAAAAATATTTCGCATCTTATTCGCTACTCAAAACGATGAGAGCTGGCATTTTGGTTCTTGGTCCTTTAGTTTCAAAATATCAAAAATCAATTGTAAGTTTTCCTGGAGGTTGTGTTTTAAATGGAAATTCAGGTAGACCGATAAATCTTCACTTGAGTGCTTTGCAAAAGCTTGGAATGAAATATAAAATTAAAAAAGGAGGATATATATACGCAAAATCAAATGGAAAATTAAAAGGAAAAACTTTAAAATTTCAAACTATTAGCGTTGGCGCATCGCAACACCTAATAATGTCTTCCATTTTATCTAATGGAAAAACAACTCTCCACAACGTAGCTACAGAACCGGAAGTTGTCGATTTAATTAATTTTTTAAACAGTGCAGGTGCAAATATAAAATGGGTTGGAAAAAGAATATGTCAAATTATAGGAGTAAACTCATTAAAAGAAACCAACTATACTGTTATGGGAGATCGAATAGAAGCAGGTACTTTTTGTGTAGCTGCTACTTTAAATAAAGGAAATTTATTAATTAAAGGTTTTGATCCCAGTCTAATTAAGACTGAATTAGATTTATTAAAAAAAACTGGAGCTAAAATTAAAACGGTTGAAGATACAATTCACATAAAAGGTCCACAAAAAATTACAAAAATAAAACATCTAGTTACAAAAGAATATTCTGGATTTCCAACAGATCTTGCACCAATATTCATGGTTTTATTGTGTAAAGCGAGTGGAAGAAGCTCAATTACTGAAAATATTTTTCAAAGTAGATTTATGCATGCTATGGAACTTCAAAGATTGGGTGCTAAAATTTTAATTAAAAAAAATAAAGCAGTGATAGAAGGAAATACAAATTTTATCGGTGCAGAAGTAATGTCGAGTGATTTAAGAGCCTCTGCAGCATTAATATTAGCAGGAGTTTCTGCTAAAGGTACTACAGTTGTAAGCCGTATTTATCACTGCGACAGGGGCTATGAAAGTATTGAAAAAAAGTTAAACAAAGTTGGTGCTAGTATAAGAAGATTAAATTAATGGAATATCGCCCACAAATAATTGCTTCAGATTTAGATGGTCTACAGGTTATCTCTGCTTGTAGTATGGGTGCAAAAATAAGAGTAGCTGATATTAAATATCTTCTTTCAAATAAAGTTTTTTTATTATCAATAGAGCGCACAAAAGTAGAGACCAGTCAAGAGGATAAACGTATTAACAGTATTTTAAGATTTAATGATGTCATAAAAGTAAAAGCAAAGAATATTGATCAAAAAAATAAAGAATTGATAATAGAGCTAATGGCAATAGATTATTTGAAAAATAACAATGATTATGAAATAAACCTCATGTTTAAAAATAATGCACATATAACACTTGTGGTAGAAGCATTGGAAATTTTATTAGAAGACCAGAACGAAATTAAAAATTAATGAAAATTTTAAATAGTGAAAATAAAAACTTTTATTCTGAGTTAGATAAAATTATTAATAAAAGAAACAAAATTGATAAATCAACTCTTAAAATAGTGGAAAAAATAATCAATAATGTCAGAAAAAATAAAGATAAAGCTCTAGTATACTATGAACGAAAGTTTAATAATAATTCGAAAATCATCCCTACTAAAACAGAAATAGAGCAAGTAATTAAATCATTAGACCCAAAAGTTAAAAAAGCAATAGACCAAACTTATGTAAGAGTAAAGGAATGGCATAAAAAACAAATGCCAAAAGATATTTATTTTAAAGATAAATTAAATAATAAATTTTATTATAAGAACAAGGCAATTAATAGTGCATGTTGTTATGTTCCTGGAAATTTACCATCAACATTAATCATGTGTGCTACACCAGCTATAATTGCAGGTGTTAAAAGGATAGTCCTTTGTACGCCAAGAATAAATGGAAAACTTAATGGTGCTGTTTATTACGCTGCGTCTATATTAGGTATCACAGAGTCATATAGTCTTGGCGGAGCATCAGCAATAATGGCTTTAGCAAATGGAACACCTAAGGTTAAAAGTGTAAATAAAATAGTTGGGCCCGGTTCGAAATGGGTGGCTCTTGCAAAAAAAATGGTTTTTTTAGAGGGGTTGTGTGGAATAGAGTCAGCTAATATGGGTCCTAGCGAAATATTATGCTGGGCAGATGCAAGTACTTCTCCCGATATAGTTGCTTCTAGTATGCTTGCTCAAAATGAACATGATAAAGGTTCGATGTCCATATTGTTAACCAAAGATAAAAATTTAATTCAAAAAGTAAGATCATCAATTAGCAATCAATTGAAAGATTTACCGCGAAAAAAAATTGCAAGTAAAAGTTTAAATGATAATGCTGCTATAATTTATGTTAAAAAAGATAAAGATATAATAAAGATAACAAGCCACATTGCTCCAGAACATATAGAAATTTTATTAAAAAATTATAAGAAATATTTAAATAATAATATTATAGCAGGAAGTATTTGCGTTGGCCCATATAGTAGTATGGCATTAAGTGATTATGGGCCAACACAGCACTCACTTCCAACACATGGGAGTTCTAAATTTTCATCAGGCTTAGGAGTAAAAGACTTTATTACATCAACAAGCTACAACCAGCTTAGTAAAAAAGGAGTTGCAAAGTTTGGAAAAAGTGCCTATTTGTTGAGTCAATTTGAAAATTTATTGGGCCATAGTAGGTCGATAAAAAAAAGAATGGAGAATAACTAAAATTGCCTAAAGAAGAAAATATTCTTACCTTTTCAGGAGTAGTAACAGAACTTCTTAAGAATGCTATGTTCAGAGTGACTTTAGAGAACGGACATGAAGTAGTCGCACATGCGAGCGGCAAGCTTCGCAAAAATAGAATAAGAGTACTTCAAGGTGATAAAGTTACTGTCGACGTCTCGGCGTACGATTTAAAAAAAGGACGAATAACGTTTCGTGGATAGAAACATTATTTTTGACATGGTCGTGTAGCTCAGTAGTAGAGCAGTACCCTGAAAAGGTATGTGTCGTTAGTGCGATTCTAACCACGACCACCAAAACGTTCTCAAATCACACCTTTTATCTTTCACGAATTAATTAATATTTAAAGTATTCAATCATTTTTTCATATTGTATTTTATCTAAATTAAAAATAACTTATTAAGAAATAAAACAACATAAGGACAAGTATAAGATGAGCACAAAACTTGAGGGTAAAATCAAATGGTTTTCTCAAAAGAAGGGATATGGTTTTATCGAGAGGCTTGACGGTGAAAAAGATTGTTTCGTACATGCCAGCGCCGTAAAAGCCGCAGGTATGAGATACTTAGAAGAAGGTCATGCTCTGACTTTTGAAGTTGAAGATGGGCCAAAGGGTCCTTCAGCAGTAAACCTCGTATCTAAAAAGGAAGGTTAATAATACATTTATTTAAATTTTAAAGGACGTTTTACCTAAGGAAGTAAGCGTCCTTTGTCATTTTAGCCTTGCATATTAAGAATTTGTGTCTAAAAAGCTGCACATGATTATAAATATAACATTCAAAAAAATATTGAGAAGTACTCACAGAAACTGTTTCCATTGCCTGTAGGCAATTATTTATAATACAATTTTAAATCCACAAAAAATAATATAAAAGGAAAAAGGATGCCGACGTCGTCTAGTGATTAAGGCCCCCGGTTGTGGTCCGGGTAACGTAAGTTTGATTCTTACCGTCGGTACCAAACGTCTTGGAGGACGTTGTAAATGAATAATAAAAACAAAATCAAACCTATTCTAGGTCCAGGTTTTAGAGATCTGAGTGGTGATTTTTTAGCTATTAAAAAAAAAATTATTGAGATAATTGAGGAAAATTATCAAAGATATGGCTATCAAGAAATTAGTCAGCCATCCCTTGAAGTTTCATCTCAAATTGGATCCTATTTGTCAGAAGATTCATCTAATCCAATGAGTGATGTCTTTTTATTTGAAAATGATAAAGAAACATTGATGCTCCGATACGATCTAACATCCCAAATGACCCGCTTTGTAGCAGCAAATTATAGAGATTTACCTAGCACTTTTAAAAATTACAGGATGGGAAATGTATGGAGACAAGAAAAGCCATCGCCAAACATGCGCCTAAGAGAATTTTTTCAAGCAGATTTTGATATTTTAGGAAATTCAAATCAAGCACAAGTTGATGCTGAGATCTGTAATTTGATTGCAGATATTTTCACACAAATTGGCTTTAAAAAAGACCAATTTAAAATAAGTATTACAAATTTAAAAATTATACAGGGATTGATAACTAATAATCTCAAGATAACAGACCCTAAAAAAATTCAACAAATTTCAAGATCAATAGACAAAAAATCTAGGTTAGGACTAAAATCAGTAAAAGAATTATTAGGTAATGGCAGGAAGGATGAGTCTGGTGCTTTTACAAAAGGATGTGAACTCTCAGGGGGACAAATTGATGAAATAATAAATTTTTTGAAAATAAATGATTTAAAGGAGCTTAAATCAGTTTTAAACAATCCTTTATCTTTAGAGGGAATTGATGAACTATCTAAACTTTTAGATCAGGCTTCTTTTGGAGACTTTTTTGATTTCATTGAATTATCTATGGATATCCAAAGGGGACTTTCCTACTACAGTTCTTTTGCAGTAGAAACAAACATTCAAAATTTAAAATTACAAGATGACAAAGGTAAAACAATTGATATTTCAGGAATAAGTTGTGCATCAGGAGGTAGATATTCTAAACTCACTTCTCGATTTGGAGTTGATATGGACGGTTCAGGTGCCTCAATTGGAGTAGACAGAGTCAGCTTTATTGCTAATCATCTTAAAAATAAAATATTTTCTCAAAAACAAAAAG
>CACLDI010000002.1 GCA_902605605.1 uncultured Pelagibacteraceae bacterium | reverse complement strand
AAAAGAGCGTCCTTTAACAAAAATTTTTTCGATTTACTCTTATAAAATTCAAGAAATTTAAAAAAATTTTCTACATAATTCTGGTTAATATTTTTTTTTATTCCAAAAAAAAACAACCTTTTTCTATTCTGAGGAACTCCAAAATCTAATGCTTGCAAAATTCTAAAATCTGCAAAATATCCAATATCATCTAATTTTTTAATTATATCATTGGCTTTTGATTTAATACCAACAACATTTTCAATTAATATATATCTTGGCTTAGATAACTCTGCAAATTTAATAAAATATTTATATAACTCATTTCTTGGGTCGTTAATAATATTTTGTCTGTTAGCGGTACTAAATCCTTGGCAGGGTGGCCCACCCATTAATAAATCAATTTTGTTTTTTAGTTTTAAAATTTTTTTATTATTAATTATATTTTTTATATCTCCATTAATGATGTTATTTTTTAATAAAGGATAGTTTTTCTTTAAAGTTAAAGTAGATGTTTCGTCTATATCAATCGCTAGACTAAGGTTATGTTTTCTTTTCTTAAACGAATATGATAATCCGCCTGCACCACAGAAAATGTCTACAAAATTTAATTTTTTCATTTATTATTTCTTTAAAAGTCACTATTTAAATTATTAAATTTTTTTTTTACCTTTGTGTTCATATTTTTTAGGAAGCAAAATCAAGCTTCATTTTTTCAAGATATCTATCTAAGCTATCTAATTGTTCCATTTTTTCATGATCCTCGTTTTTCTCTGCTACAAGTTTAAGAGTATCCAATCTAGCTTGTTGAGCAGGAATTTTAATAAATGGGCTTGGCTTATCTGACATATCCAATATATTTTTAGCAATTCTTTTTTTTACCCTTTTAAGATCTCTTTTAGTTAGAACTTGACAAAATTCGTCCTCAGAAAAATCATCAAATAATTTCATTTCAGCTAGAGTTTTTATGTCACCTCTTTTGAATAGATTAAAAATTCTTTTTTTCTCCTGGAGCGAGTCATTTTGATTAAATTGGTACATAAGATTCCTTTCCTCACTACTCAACTCTCCAGTCAATGAATAAATTTTTTGTTCTGGTTGAAGTTGTTCTTGATCAAATTCTTGTTTTTCAGCATATTGCTCTTCAACTATATCTCTAATTTTTGCTGCTAATTCATCTTTATGTTTTTTTAATAGATTATATCTTTTTTTAATTTCACTTAAGCCTAAGTTTTTATATTCATCATCATGGAGCGCAAACTCACTACTCATAATAATTGGAGCACGATTACTTTTACATGTACGAATATATTTTGGACTAGCTCGCAAGCTTGTTTTTAATTCATCCCTATTTAACTTTAAAATATCATCAGGATTTTTTTTTAGATCAAATAAATAATACCAACCTGGGAAAATTGACTCTCCCAAATACATTCCACAATAAATTTTTGCTTTAAAAAAAGACTCATGCCAACAAAATATACCCTCTTTTATTTTTGGAAGGACATCTTTTTTTTTTCTTAATGCTATTGATGCATTGAATACTTCAGGAGCTTTTTCAAATAACTTTTTTGCAAGATTTTTAGTTGCAATAGTATCAAATAAAGAGTCATGAGCACCTTCAGTGTGAATATTATTTGCCGTTAACATAGATTGTAAACGAAATGAGGTATTTCCTTTTTCATTTAATTCGTAATTCAGTGCACCTGGGGCAAAGACACTTGCTGCTCTTATTGCTGGAAGTAAATCAAATTGTTCTTTATTTGTGATGTAAGGCCACTTTAGATTGATAAATAAAGTGTTTTGAAGAAGTATATTGTCATAATTCATTGAATTATAACCAACAAAAATAGTTCCTCTTTCTGCAAGGGCTTTAAATCTTTTTTCCCATTCATCTACTAGTTCGCCATTAGATAATTTTTCATTTTCAATCACTTCAACTGGAATATTGTGTGCAAGCATAGCATCGATTTCAAATGGTCTTGATCTCTTAAATTTAGAATTTATTTTCCACTGGTCAATTATTTTAAAATTTTCATCTACAGTTACAGCTGCTACAGAAAGGCAGGTCGCCTTTTGGGCTGCTCCAGCGTCTGACTCACAATCAAAATAAGTAAATAGTGCCATAATTTTAAGCTAATTTTTTTTCTTCCTTATTTAAGATTAGGTTTTTATGATTATCTTCTTCGAATAATTTCAAACCTGCAATGTTATTTATAAAATCTCTTGTTTCTTCTGTATTACCATATCTATTTATAAACTGATCTATCTCGTGTAAACGAATATTTTTTCCTTTTTTCACTAATTTTCTCATTTCTAGAAGTTGTTCTTCACGTTCTTTTAAAAATTTTTTTTGGAACTCTTCAGTAAAATAGGAATTGTTACTTTCTGCTACCAGTTTGTCATTACTAGCTAATTCTTTCCATTTTTTTAATTGTTCTTCTTGTTTTTTCAAGAACTCTGGAATTTCATAATCATCATTTTGTTTATTTTTTTCTTTGTAAAAGGTTTTATCAACCATTTTAGAAATTTGTTTAAAATCATCTTTGTTTTGCTGTTCTAAATTTTTAGTTTCATTAATAATTTTTTCTTTTTCTTTTTCTATTTCTGCAATAAGAGCCATTTGTCTTTCATGCTCTTTTTTAGTTTCATCTATTTCTTTTAGCATTTTTTCTTCATCTTCTTTCACTGTCTCTTTTCTACCGAAGAACCATCTGCTCTTTTGTTTTTTTTCAGCTTCAAAGTTAAATTTTCCTGATTTCCAAACTATCTGTCCTCCAATTGTATTATTGTTTTTTAGTTGATTAATTTCTTTACGTCTAATTAAGAATGCGCCTTTATTAAAATAATCTATTTTTATTTCTTTATAGTCTGTAGGGGAATAAAATGATGGAATAATTTTAGCTCTTAAATTTTCGCAAATATAAAAGAAATTATTTGTTGATTCCATTTGAATTTCAAATTCTGAAAAATCATTTAGCATATCTATTTCTTCTGAAGATAAAATTTCTAAAGTATCTTGATGTTCTTGTTCATATATTTGCTGAACATTAGATATATTTTTTAGCCCTGTTCTATGATAATCTAATTTTCTTAGGAAATTTTTATAATTTTCAAATGTTTCGGGATATATTTCTTGAATATAGCTTTCAATTATTTGTTCATCACTTTTTTCAAATACATCAGCTTTAATGTTGATTATTGCAAGCGTGTGCCTTTCCAAAGCTGGAATTAATAATTTTTTATTGATATTTAAGTCTAATATGTTTTGATCGTTAATTATTTCATCAAATCTTTCCGTGGATCTTTTTTTTGAATCTCTTAATACAAAATGGTAAATGCTTGATAAAAATTTGTATGAAAAGTCTCTAGAGAATTCTATTGGAGATCTGTATATGAAGTTTGTTAAAAAGGCATCATTTTCACCCATATTTATAGAACATAATCTTTGGCTTATATTTGCTTTCTCCAAAATAGATGAGAGTAATTCACCATTTTTCAGAGATTCTGGTCTATTTTTCAGCATATTAATTAATTATTTTGTTATGATTCATTTTTATACTTTATATATATAGTCTAATGACAATAAAACAAGAAATATTTACAAAAAATATTGTCAAATGACAAAAAAAATGTTGACTTAATATTTTTAGCCTGTTAAAAGGCATTTATGAGCGATTTTAAAAATAAAAAAACTAAGAAAAACAAAAGCAAAATTTTAGAGTTCAAAACTAAGTCATTAAGAGAGCAAAAAATAGAAACGAACCAGGATATTTGGAACAAAATGGATTCTTACGCCAAAGAACTTGTAGAGGCCTTTGCTGAGAAAACTAATCGAGAAAACATCGATAGGGATCATTGTTTGTATTTGTTTCATTATAGGTTGATGCAAAAAATGATGATTAAAATGAGCTATCCAGCATTTAAATATTACACAAGATCAGTTTCAAGACAATTATTAGATCAACACAAAGAATTTATGGCTTCACTGGATGAGTGGACATCCGATGATGGTAAAGACGACTTCGGAAGAAGAATAGAGGCAGATAAAAATAAAACATTAAACTAATGAAAGGAAAAAATATGAGATATTTTGAATATAAAGACTTAGGAACGAATTCACACAAGTTTTGGGAAATCAGCTTAATTGCAAATAAAGTGAAAGTAAAATTTGGTCGAATTGGTATTCAAAACCCAGCTGAAAATGAAAAAAGTTTTACTACCAAAGATCAAGCCAAAAAATATTGTGAAAAGAAAATAAGAGAGAAAACTTCTAAAGGATATGTGGAAAATTAAAATATGAATAAGAATTTTAAATATATCTTAGAAGAAAGATTACAATATATGTTAATTTGGCAAAAAGAATGTTTAGAATATTTTAAACATCAGCAAATTCGAGAAAAAGCAAAATTAAAATACTATCAGCAAAGAAAACTAGAAAGTTTATTTTATGATATTTACTATTTTCCGATAAATACTTTAAGATTTTTGAAAAAACAAAGACAAAAAAGGACATATCTTAAAGGATGTACCGAAATTGAAGTCTTAAGAGAGGAAATAGATAAAATTGATAATATAAAAAGAATTGGAGGAAATAATGGATAATATTAAAAAGTTAAAAGATATAATTTTAGAATTAAATGAAGTGACAGAAGTAGAACATATTAAATCAATCACATCGTCCGTTACAACATCTTGGGGAGAAGAGATCTGGGATCATGAGAAAATATCTAGAGATATTTTACAAAATGCTAGAGATGGAGTTGTTTCAGCAAAAATGGATATAGATCAAATTAAAATCTCAACAGATAATGATTTAATTAAAGTATATGCACCAAATGAATATTCGTTAGAGAAATTATATTACATTGGATCTTCAAAGACTGAGCAAGAGAATCAAATTGGTGCGCATGGCGAAGGTGTAAAGAAATGTTTATCTGATATGGCAAGAATGGGGATCTATAATCCAATAATGATTTCAGGTGATCAGTGCCTTGTAGTCTCAGTGGGTAAAGAAGTACCAGGCACTGATGGTCTTAGAGCACTGGTTTATAATTATTTTAAAATAAATAAGTTAAAAGGAAATTATTTTATTATTAATACATTAGACAAAAAACTTAAAAAAGCATTTCAATTTGGTTTAAGAAACTTTTTTTATTCTTCAAACCCTTTGATTGGTGAGGTGCTTCATTCTTATAATGATATAACAATTTACAAATCAAAAAATAAAGATGGATTTGGTTTTTATAAAGGTTTGAAAAGAGTAGATATTAAAGGAATTCCAGTAATTATTTCAATTGATAAGAAATATGCTGCATTAGAAAAAAAGGTTAAAATTGACAGGGACAGGCAAGCATTCGACTCTAAACTACAAAGTACTTTTTACTCAATTTTTGCAAGAAGTGGTTTCTATTACGCATCAATGGAAAATAACCATGCTATAAAATATATTTTAGAAAGTTCAAAAGAAATTTGGCCTAAAGGTCATTTATTATTAAGTGCTTTAGCCTCTGCCACTTATGGCCGGCTTAAAGAAGACAAATCCTTAAAAAATTTATTTGGTAACGAATATTTGAGTGAGAGCACTTACACTTATTCACGTGATGTTTCATATAACGATTGGTTTTCTACAAAAACACAAAATTATATTAGAAGTCGTGATAACAAGATGAAAAAAAATAACAAAATAATGCTTCCTAGTTATTTTAATAATTTTGGAGTCATGAGCTCACTGGAAAGTTTTATCAAAGCTAAAGTTAATGCAGAAAAAAGAATTAAGAATAAAAAAACTGCAGATTTAACAACAAAAGAACAAGAAGCGATAAAGTTTTGTTTTGAAGCCGCTAAAGGAGTTAGCCCTTCTTTTGCAAAACTTTTTAATAATGAATATGATGAAGATGAATCATTATATAATTTAAAGTTTAAGAAAATTTTTTGTAAAGAATTATTAGGTGAAATAAAAAATAATTCTGATTATAATTCAAAGACAGTCTATTTACATGCTGATTTATTTAAACAAAGTTTTGGAAAAATGTTTTCTACTTTTCTACACGAATTAAGTCATGCAACTGGTAATGATGATGGTTCCAGAGAATTTTCTGATTGTTTAACTTACTTGATATCTGCTTGTATCGATAATAATGCCGTTGTCAGTAAGTATTCTAAACAATGGAATAAATTTATTAACTAGGATATAAATATTTTATGATAATTTCACTTATAATTTCTGTTATTGTATTATCTTTAACTGTTGCAGCACTATTATTATATTTTTATTATACTCATAAAAAAACTAATATTGTTGATCCTAACAGCCCTGAAATCTTAAATCTTAAAAATGAAAATGACAAGTTAGTAGATAAAATTAATCTTACTGAAAAATATTTAGAAGATTTAAAAAAAGATAAGGAGCAATTAGCATTAGATAGAAAAAATGTTGATGATTTTAAAAATCAAAGCAATCTTATTCTTAATGAACATAAAGATCAGCATTCTATATTTAAAAATTTTCACGATAAACTAGTTGGTGATGCCAAATACCAAGGCCGTTTCAATGAAAAAAAATTAAGGAGACTTCTGGAAAAAAATGGTTTGACTGAGGAAGATGGTGATTTTGAGGAAAGAAAAGGACACACTCTTACTGACTCAGAAACTGGAAATAAAAAAACTGTTAATCCAGATTTTATTATAAATGTAAAAGGACCAGTAGCTGATCACATTGTGGTGGATTGCAAGGTAAGCTTAAAGAGTTTCCAGGACTTTACTAACGCTAAAGATGAAGACTCAAGAGAGCTACATTTAAAAAAACATATAGAGTCTGTTAAAACACATATTGAACAACTTTCTAATAAAGACTATTTAAAAATTCATAATCTAAATTCTTTTCAATATGTGGTTTTATTTTTACCATTTGATAGTTGTTATTTGAGTATTCTCGAGAAGTCAGATGATATTTTAGACTTATGCTTTGAAAAAAATATTATGTTAGCTGGGCCAATAAGTATAATGAGTTTAATTTCAACTATTACTTCTATTAAAAATCAAGAAAAACAAATATCCAAAATAGATACAATAATAGGAAAAGCTGAGGATATTTTTAATAAATACAATACTCTTAAAAAAAGCTTAAAAACATTAATATCAAGTCATAACACTCACGCAAAATCTCTAACTGAAGTAGTTCATACTTCATATGGATCGTCACAAGGTTTAGAATCTAAAATAATTAAATTAAAAGATGATCATGGGTTAGGTGTAAATCAGTTAGTAAAAACGGAAGATAAAGATAAAATGATTAATTTTGTTGAGGATCCTGAGGATATTAACAAACCAAATTAAATGTAAGGAGGTAAATGAGCCAAAATAGCAATCCATATAATTTAAAAACTAAAAAAAATGAAGGTTTTTTATATGAGGAAAAACCTAGTGGTTATTTTGATGCTGAAGAATTGATTAATTTTCTTAACAAAAGAAAAATTCTAATTGATAGGGTAGATAACCTTCCCCGGTTTGCGAATAATAATAATTTAATTATGGCTAAAGTGAAAAGAGTCGGTAAAGAGGGCTCAACACCACATATATACAAAATACCAACCGAGACTAAGATTGAAGAAATATTAAATTCAATGAAGAATAATAATAATTCTTTATTAGGAAGAAAAATTTTAGAACAAAAAAAAGAAAAAATATTAGAAATTTTTGATAAAGCACCAAGTGCTGCTGAATATCAAAAAAAAATAGAAGCAGCTGTGGGTGAAAAAGATAAATCAAAAATAAGAGATGAAAAAAATAGTAAATGTGAGACTAAAACAAGTATTGCAAGAAAAGTTGAGCAGTTATTAGGGGTAAATTGTAATCGAAAGTTAGTTCAAAAAGTATTAACTGATAAACGAACCTCAAAATTAGATAAGTTAAACAAGATTGCTTGAAAAATATAATTAATTTTAACTTTTCTTTTTAATAAATTCAAAAAACTTGTGCATATATTTACATAGTTCACAATCATTAGTTGCTGCTGGAATTTTATTTGTTTCTAAAAAATTTTTTATTTCAATAATTGTAGCTTCAACCCAATTAAAGTCTCTCATTTTATAGGGAATTAAAGCATATTCAAAGTCTAGTTTATTATCAAATGTCTCTTGCTTTAGAGTTGCATTAACATACAAAAAATAACTTGTCTGATGAATATCAAGACCTAATTTTGATAAAATCCATGCATAAATCTCCGCCTGTCTTTTATAGCCGATCAAATATGGGGCATCAAAATTTTTTAATCTTTCAAAGTTTTCAGTATGGGTTGACTTATAATCAACTATATGAATTTTTTTACTTTTATTGTCTTCCCAAAGATCATCTACGGAACCAGCTACGACTATATTTGTATCTTTATGATGATATCTTGCCGCTTTAAAAGGTTCTCTCCAAACATCTAAATCTGTATGACTATAGGGAATTGCATCAATATCACATTCTTCTAAATACTTTGTCTTTACCTTCTTTTCTCTGGCAATATCATGTTCAACTTTTAATAGGTGATCAATACGAGAATTTAAATTATATGGAAAAGGTTTAGGACCTTTAATACCAAGCCGCATATCTAGATAAGCACATCTTTTACATCTTAAATAAAGGTCAATTTTAGAACGAGACATAATAAATGGTTTATCTGTTTCGGGGTTATATCTAGACGACCATGGAAAATTTTTATCTGCAACAAACATAATAATTATTTATATCAGAAATAAATAAACAACCGAAATCAATAAAACTAAAAATATAATTTTTTATTTACCCAATTATCTTAATTGACAAATTCATTTTTAATACTTAATAACTAAACATGATACATACATTTCAAGATTCAGAGTGGGAAGATAAAATATCTAAAGAGGAAATAGTTTGCGTCCAATTTTCTGCGAGTTGGTGTGCGCCATGCAGGTCGTTATCACCTGTTCTAGAAAAATTAAGTGAAAATTATCCATCTTGCAAATTTTATTATGGAGACGTCGAGGATAACGCTATTAATCAAGGAAGCGTTATGGGAATCAGAGGAGTTCCATCAACTATTATTTTTCGCAAAGGCAAGGAGATCGATAGACTTGTTGGTTTTCCTGGAGAAGCTAAAGTTAAGGAGTGGTTAGATAAATCACTTTAATTTTCTATTAAAATTCTAATTTTTTTAATTAATTAAATTATTCCACTAATTTAAAAAAGATTTACTATTAATAAATAAAAAAACATTGATAAAAAATTTTTACTCACCAACAATGCTTACAAAGTTTATTAATTGTAGGCATATAATTACAAATGAATTTAATGAAAAAACATTGAATTTAAAAAGAGTAGAAAAAACAGTTTCTGACAAATTAAGGCTGGAAAAAGGTTTGGCTCATGAATTAAACTATTTTAAAGAATTAAGTAAAAAATATAAAAAAATTAAAAATATTAAAGATTTAAAAAACCTATCTAAAAAAGAAAAAATTAAAGAAACTATTAAAGCCCTAAAGCAAGGATATGAATTAATTTATGGAGGATGGTTAGAGTCTGGTAAATGGAGTGGAGAATTAGATTTTTTAGAAATTAATAAAGATTTAAAATCAAATTTAGGTAGTTGGAGCTACGAAGTTATTGATACAAAAAATTCTGCGAGCGTAAAAGGTACTCATATTTATCAAGTAGGCTTATATTCCTTTTTACTGAAAGAGATCCAGGGAAAGTTACCCAAGAATTTTTATATTTTATTAAAAGACAAAACTAAACAAGCAATAAAACTTAGAGAGGTTTATGATACTTTTTTATTACATAAAAATTCTTACGAAAATTTTATTACAAATGAATTAAATAAAACTAAACCTGAAAAATGTGGATTTTGTTCACTATGTGATTGGAACGAGATTTGCTCAAACGAGTGGATTAAAAAGAGACATTTGAATCAAGTTTTAGGGAATAATAAAAAAAATACAAAAAAACTTAATAAAGTAGGGATTAATAATTATGATGACTTAGCAAAATTAGATCCAAAAAAAAAAATTGAAGGACTTAGAGAAGAAGCAAAGATTAAAATAATAAAACAGGCAAAATTA
Source organism: uncultured Pelagibacteraceae bacterium (assembly GCA_902605605.1). GTDB lineage: Bacteria > Pseudomonadota > Alphaproteobacteria > Pelagibacterales > Pelagibacteraceae > Pelagibacter. The sequence goes on along the minus strand of CACLDI010000002.1, from coordinate 54,204 downwards.
CAAATAGAGGCTGAGAAAAAAGGATATCCAATATTTACTATTAATGAAGAAAATCTCTATTTAAAAAAAGGATTTAATTTATTACCTAAACCTTCAGAGTGTGACTTGTTCTTCGATATAGAGTCCGTGCAGGATCATGTATTTTCTGGAAAGCTAGAATATCTATTTGGGGTGTTTTATGAGGAGAATGGAAAGAAAATATTCAAACCTTTCTGGGCTCATAACAGGAATGAGGAAAAACAAAGTGTGACAGATTTTTTTTCATTTACCAAAAACCATTTTAAAAAATATCCAAATGCTAAAATTTATCATTATGCATCATACGAGATCACAGCTCTTGAGAGGTTGACGTCTTTACATAAAATTCATACGGTTGATTATGACCATATGTTGCATCTTGAGAGATTTGTTGATCTATTTAGAGTAGTCAAACAAGCTATATATGTTTCCCAAAAAAGTTATTCAATAAAAGAAATTGAAAAATATTATTCATTTGAAAGAAGTGGGGATGTAAGAAAAGGTGATGTTTCCGAAGAGTATTACATTCAATGGATGGAGACAAAAGATAAAAATTTTTTAGAGGAAATTGAAGAATATAACAAACAAGACTGTATAAGCACTTTTAAGTTACGAAATTGGTTATTAAAAGTTAAGCCTAAGGATACCAAATGGCATGTTCCTGAAAAAGAACATATCGAACTTAGACCCTTTGAAGAAAAGTTGTTGGAATACCAAAAAAAATTTAATGTTTCAAAATTGAAAAATAAACCAATAGTTAAATTACTTTCAGATATTATTGGATACTATTCAAGAGAGATGAAACCGTCATGGAGAGAATTTTTTGATAGAAAACATTTGTCCCATGAAGAGTTAATTGATGAAAATGAGTGCATTGGAAATATGAAATTAGTTACACAATTTCAAGATAAGCGAAGTTTTGAATATAAATTTCTGTTCCCTCCTCAAGAATATAAATTAAAGAAAGGAGATGGAGTCATTATTGCTAATAATAACAACCCAGATAGAGACGACAGTGCTGGAACAATTAAAGAGTTAGATCAATTTAATAGATCTCTAGTATTAAGAAAAGGTATTTCAAAAGAAAAAAAACAACTTCCAAGAACTTTATCTATTGGTAAAAAGTTAATGCAACATTCTCTCTTTGATAAATTAAATAAAAATATATATGATTTTTGTGAAAATATTTTAGAAAACAAAAAAGGTTATGAAGCTTTAAAAAGTTTCCTTAATAGAGACATACCAAATATAAAAGGTTTGAAATCCGGTGATAAAATTATTAAATCCGAAAATTTTATTAAAGAAATTCCTGATATAATTTCAAGATTAAATTCTAGTTGTATTTTTCTTCAAGGTCCTCCTGGCACTGGGAAAACATTCCATAGTTCTAACGCTATAGTTGAGTTGTTAAAGAAAAATAAAAAAATTGCAGTAACTGCAAATTCTCACAAAGTAATTCACAACTTGTTAGAAAGGGTGGAAAATATAGCAACTAAGCAAAAGTTTGTTTTTAAAGGCCTTAAAAAAGGCAATCCAAATGATGGGGATAGTTTTTATGACGGAAAACTAATTAAAACAGAGAGTAACGAAAAAAAATATATAGATGGATTAAAAGATAATAAAATTCTACTTTATGCAGGGACAAAATATCATTTATCTTCGTGGTTTTATCGAAGCAAGATTGATTATCTTTTTATAGACGAGGCAAGCCAGTTCTCCTTAGCAGATTTAATTGCGTTAGGCGGCATTACAAAGAATATTGTATTAGTTGGAGATCAGCTTCAACTGGGGCAGCCGACGCAGGGGAGTCATCCAAATTTGTCTGGATACTCAGTATTAGATTATTTACTTGAAGGAAAAGATACAGTTTCTGCTAATATGGGTATATTTTTAACAAGAACATATAGAATGCATCCTAACATCAATGCTTTTATATCCGAAAATTTTTATGAAAATAAACTTTTAACTGATATTTCGGCGGAAAGTAGAAGAGTAAATTATCCCAAAAATTTTTTTATAAATAATGATGGTATTCATACTATTTTAATGGATCACACTGATTGTAGTCAAACGAGTGAGACAGAATTTAAAAAAATAGATGAAATTATAAAAAAATTATTAGGTCAAAAATTTATAGACTCAGACAAAACAGAAAGACCTTTAACTATTTCTGATTTTTTAATTATTTCTCCATATAATGCCCAAGTAAACTTTTTATTAGAAAGACTTCCCAACGGCTCGCGCTGCGGTACAATCGATAGGTTTCAGGGTCAAGAAGCACCAATCACGATTATAAGTATGACAAGCAGTGATGTCGAAAATTTACCAAGAGACAAATCTTTCTTTTTTAATCGTAACAGATTAAACGTAGCAGTATCTCGAGGACAATGTTCTAGTATTGTCCTGCTTAATCCTCAATTATTAGAAGCACCACCAAAAACATTAGAGGAATTTAAGATGATAAATAATTTTAATAAATTATTAAAATATAAGATTAAAACAAACTAAAATTTAATTTTCTTTTAAAACTGATCCGCACAAATACAAACTACCCATTACACAAATTATTTTTTTTTCTTTTGAAGAAATAGTTTTGAGAGCCTCTTTTATTTCAATAGAAGTTTTAACATTATAATTTTGTTTAATTGCAATTGATTTTAATTCATCAGCTGTGCAGGAATTTGGTTCATTAGGAATTTTAACAGTTACAATTTTTTTGAATATTCCTCTAAATTCTTTTAGAAATTCTTTTGGAAACTTATTTTTTTGCATACCCCAGATACAGTATAAAGGTAATTTTATGTTTTTAAGATAATCATATAAATTTTTAGCACTAGTTTTTGAATGTGCACCATCTAATAATAACTGTTCATTATTATTAATATATTTTCTTAATTTACCTTTTTTAATATATTGAATTCTTCCCTGATAGACTATTTTTGGAATGGTTTTTTTGATAATTGATGGTTTAACATTAAAATCTAAAGCTATTTTAATTGCTAGTCCAAGATTATCTAGCAGACCTTTACTGTGAATATATTCTGAATTGATCGGAATAGTATTCTTTTTATCTTTATATAAATATTGGTCATTATTCTTAATTATTCTCCAGTTCGATGGATAAATAACTTTGCTAGGATTTTTTTTTAATATTCGTTTGATTTCCCTTAAAACTTTTGGTTTTTGTTTTCCTATATAAATATTGGTTTTTTTTGAAAGGTAACCCACTTTAATTTTGATAACCTCTTTTAAAGTTTTAACCCCAAAAAGATCTTGATGCTGAAGATTAATATTTGTGATTATTTGAGCCATAGGTTGCTCCCACAAATTCGTACTATCTTTTTCAAAACCTGCTCCTGCTTCACATATATGGTAGTCAATTTTTTTTTGATCATTTGCCGCCAATAAATAAATTATAGTTAACGCCTCAAACAGTGTTAGTTTTAAACCAGTGTTATGTATAATTTTTTCATATTTTTTAATTTGATTTAGAGAAATAAATTTTTTTTTTAGTCTATATCTATGAGTTAAATCCACTAAATGTGGAGAACTAAAAAAAGTAGTTTTTTTCTTACTAGCTTCAAGAAAACTTATGAGATTTATTGCAGTTGTGAATTTACCGTCTGACCCAATAACGTTTATAGGCTTTTCAAGATTTAGGTGAGGAAATTGGAGTTTTTTTAAAACTTTTAAAATTCTTTTTCTATCAAGATCAATTTTGCGTGTATATTTACTTTGGATTTGATTATAAAATATTTCAGAGCTAACCATATTTAGATTAGATTATTATTTAAGAAGCTTGTTGTGTTTTGATACTAAGTTCTGTTGTTTTATCTTCTGTAGAACTCATATGAGCTTTTTTCTTTAACAATATAGATAATAAAGTTTCTAAAGTTTTGGGTATATCTTTTCTTTCTACAATTAAATCTATTGCTCCTTTATCTTTGAGGTATTCAGATTCTTGAAATCCCTCAGGTAAGGCTTCGTTTACAGTCCCTTCTATTACTCTTCTACCGGCAAACGCGACGGTCGCACCAGGTTCGGCTAAGTGCAAATCTCCCAACATAGCATATGATGCAGTGATACCCCCGGCGGTGGGATCAGTTAATACTACAATGTATGGTAAATTATTCGCTTTTAACTCGTTTATTGCCAACGTCGTCCGGGGCATTTGACTTAATGAGATAAGTCCTTCTTGCATTCTCATTCCTCCACCCGCCGTGAATACCACTAATGGGTTTTTATTTTCTATAGCATGTTGCGTTGCAGCTAAAAAAGCTTCACCTTCTGCACTGGCTACTGAGGCGCCCAAAAAACCAAATTCGGAAGCTATCGCTGTGATATTAATTTTATTAATTGCACCAGTTGCAACAACCATACTACAATCTAGTCCAGTATTTTTTCTGGCATTCTTAAGCCTTTCTTTGTACGACTTCGTATCGACAAATCCTAAAATGTCATCTTTTGGCAATGGCGTTTTTATAATTTCATAATTATTTGAAAATAATATCGAAAACCTATCTTTAGGTGAGATTCTGTGGTGCTTTTGGCAAGAAGCACAAACAAATAAATTTGCTTTTAAATCTTTTTTTAGGATAGGTCCCGACATACAGGTACAACTAGTCCATGGACTTGCAGCAAGATCTTTTGCTGTTACCCTATCACGTATAACAGTTTTAATTTTTTCAGATGCTTTAAGAATTTTTGTAATCCAGTTCAATGTTTCACTCCTTGAGATAGTTTCTTAACATATCTTCCAACAAATTGTGCTAATTTTATGTTTGATAAACCTTTTTCGCTACCTTCTTTAACTTTTTCAACAATAGAGCTTCCACAAACAACTAAATCTGCAAGTTTTGAGACTTTTTTGACGTCACTATAACTCTTAATTCCGAATCCTACTCCAATGGGAATTTTTGATTGTTTCCTAATCATTTTTGCTAACTTTTTTACATTATTAATGTTTACTTTTTTAGATCCAGTCACCCCAGCATATGAAACTATATATAACCAAGAAGAACTTTTTTTTAAACTTTCTTTAATATAATTACTATCATTGGTTGGAGCAATTAATTTAATAAAAGCCATGTGATTTTTAGTTAGTCCTTTAAAAATCTTATCATCTTCAGGTGCCTCATTATTACTATCAACTACTATACATCCATCGACACCACTTTTTTTACAATCATTTATATATTTATTAATTCCATAAACATGTATTTGGTTTAAATATCCCATAGTTACAAATGCAGTATCACTAATGATTTCTTTTTTTACCTCTTTGATAAGCTGAAAAATTTTTTTAGTTTTTGCTCCTGATTTTATAGCCCTATCATTTGCACTCATTATAATTGAACTATCCGAAGTTGAGGTATTAAAACTTATTCCAATTTCAATTACATCGCAGGTCTTTGATAACTCTATTAAAATTTGTTTTGAACTTTCATAGTCTGGATCCATACCTGTAACAAAAGCAACAAAACAAGACCTATTTTCTAATTTTGCTTTTGCAAATACTTTTTGAAAAGTTTTATTCATTCTCTCTTTTATATTTTAACATTCTACCAACATTAGACTCACCTGAGCCACATAGATGAATTAAATGATTTTCTCTTGGATTTTTTCTTCTTTTTATTTCTTTAATTGCAGCATGAATGACATAGCATGCTTCTATCGCTGGAAGGATACCAGTTTTTCTACACATCATTAAAAAGGTTTCTTGTGCTTGTTTATCTGTAGTTGCTCGAAAGTTGATTTTTCCGGTACTTGCCATGTAACAAATCTCTGGACCAGTTCCACTAAAATCAAGTCCACTGGCCTCAGTGTGACTTTCATTTATTTGTCCATCCTCGTCCATTAAAACATTAGATCGTGCACCTAATAAAATTCCAATTGGAGCTTTCCCAGTTATTGTTGCTGCATGTGCACCTGAACTTATTCCTTTGCCTGCAGACTCAATTCCAAAGATATTTACATTTTTCTCTTTATAATATGGATAACTAATTGCTGAGAGATTAGACCCACCTCCACATACTGCAAACACAGTTGAAGGTAATTTCCCTGTTAAATCTTGCATTTGTTTTTTTGCAATTCTTCCAATTATGCTGGCAAAAGTTCTGACCATAAGAGGATAGGGATGAGGACCACAACAACTTCCTACAACATACATTGCAGATGGGTCGCTCTGCCAGCTACGAAGAGCTGATGCCATGGCAGGCAATAATGTTTTTGTTGAATCATGGCACTCAATTATTTTTGCTCCATACAATTCTGTAATATCTTTATTTAAACTTACTTTTTCAGCATCTAAAGCACCAATATGAACTTCGCACTCTAAATTTAATTTTGCACATGCTGATGCTACAGCTCTAGCGTTCATCGAAGCCCCAGTTTCTGTAATAATCTTTTTTGCTTTAAGGATGTGTTTTGCAAAATAGACAGAACTGAATGCACTTACTGGTTTATGAGAACTGTCATGGTGTAAATCAGTTCTTTTTAAAAAAATTTTTCCAACTTTTTTCTCTCCGCCAGCTATATTTTCTAATTCTTTACTTCTTAATATAGGAGTAATTATGCCAATATGATTGATTAGCTGTTCCTCTAGATTAGCAAGAAATTTTTTATTCTTCATGGCCTTTTTAAAGCCAATCTCAACTTTTTTGAGATTAGGAATTAATAAAGGACTTATATATTGCCCACCATATTTTTCTCCTGTCTTTTTATTTGTCCAGTACCCTAAAGAGTCCGGCGCATTTAATTCTCTAAATGGAGGTATTTTCATATATTTAATTAATTTTTTTAAGAATTTATATTATGTACTGTATTTAAAAACTTATCAATTTTATTTAAGTCTTTAATACCCTTTTTTGATTCTAAATGACCGCTTATATCAATTAGGTATGGCTTATCTTTAAATCTAATTAAATCATCTGTTTTGATATCACCAGCAATCATAATTGGTTTTGATGTATTTACATTATTTAATAATTCGTGGTTAAAAGACTCTGACTGATCGTAACCTTTACTATCAAACAGTAGTATGTCTGCAATTTTTTCAAATTCTTTGTATTTTTCAATATCTTTTTCATCAGAAATTGTTAGAGCTACAATTATCTTTTTATTATAATTATTTTTAATTAATCGAATTTCTTCTGGGGTACAATCGTAAATTTGATAATAATCAAAAGGTAAATTTTTAATTTTTTCCAAAATATCTAGGCCTGGTTTAACCAAAACAGCTGTGAACTTGCAATTTTTTTTACTCTCATTTAGTAACTCTGTTAATTTATTAAATTTTACAAATCTCGGTGATCGTAAAAAATTTACAATGAAGCCAATGTAATTAGGTGAATAGGGATGATTTATAATATAATTTAATGTGGTGAGATCAGAGATCCCACATATCTTACTACCTTTCATTAATCTAAATGATCAATTAATCTTTTTAAATTATATTTAATATTTTTTGAAACTAAAGAACGCCCCATCACAATGGCTGATGCATATTTAAAAGCGTCGTTAGGTGTCATTACTCTTGCTTGATCATTTGACTTATCTCCCAGTAATCTTATGCCGGGTGTTACAATAAATAAATTTTTGTATTTTTTTCGAATTAAATTTGCCTCATGACCTGAACATATTATTCCTTTACACCCACTTTTTTTAATCAAACCTGCTTGCTTTATAACTATTTGTTCAACTGTCTTAGTGTGACCTATATCTTTAATAGATTTATTATTTAAAGAAGTTAAAATACTTACTCCTAACACAGAAATTTTTTTATTAATTTGTTTTGCTTTTTTTGCGATAGCTTTAAGCATTTCAAAACCACCACTTGCATGAACAGTAATATATCTTAAATTTTTTAAGTCCTTTAAACTATCTAATGCTGAAAGAGTAGTTTTAGGAATATCTTTCAATTTTACATCAAGAAAAAATTCAGATTTAAAGTTTTCTAAAAATCTTCTTCCATTTTTAGAATAAAAAAATTGTAGTCCAAATTTTGGTATGATTTTTAGCTTGTTAGTTTTGGTATGTTTAATTATTTTTTTTACTTGCTTTAAATCAGATGTATCACACGCAACAAATATAGTTTTATTCTTCATTATTTATCTTTTTAAACATATCTTTGCTCATCTTCCAATGTATTACCTTCTTTTCTGGAACAGCGATTTTTTCTGAAGTTTTAGGATTGCGTCTAATAGAGGCTTTTTGAATTCTTACTCGCCAGGTGCCAAAATTGCGTAATTCTACTCCATCTCCTCGTCTAAGAGCTCTCTTAATTTCTTTTATTACAATTTCAACTAATGTCGTAAGATCTTTAAGAGTGAAGTTCGGATATGACTGTTTAAGTTGTTTAAGAAGTTTTGATTTTACTATTGCCAATTTTTACTAAGTTTAATTTATTTATCTTCTTCTTTTTTCTTTAATAAATCTTCGGATAATGAACTGAATGGTAAATTCTTCCCACTTGCTTCACTCCCATAATTTTTTAACGCAGCATCTCGGTCCATTATCTCCAAAAGTTTGATACTTAGTACAACTTTTCGTTTTTTGAAATCTATATCACTTATTGCGACATCTAGTTTCTCTCCACCTGTCCATCGTGACGGCCGAGCATCTGCTGCATTGATAGCAATTGCAGATTTTTTAATTTGAAAGTCCATTTCGCAACCCTCAGGTCTGACGATTAAGCCGTTATTGTCAGTTCTTACTACTTTACAAGTAATAGTTTGATTTTTGGTTTTATCTTTAAAGAAATCAAAAGGATCTGCTTGAGTTTGTCTTAAGCCAACTCTAATTTTCTGTTCTGAAGATTTTATCTCTAGAACCATTACCTTAATTTTATCACCCTTATTGTATTTAGCTAATTCCTCTTCTCCATTATTTAAGTAAGTCAAGTCATTGCAGTGCAGAAAAGCATCTACATCTAAATTCTCAATTTTGACAAATAATGAGTATTCATTTTTGTTAACAATTTCACCTTCCACAATTTCTCCAACAGGAAAACGTTTCTCGAATGCTTCAAATGGATTTTCTAGAGTTAGTCTATGGCTGATTGCTACTCTTCGCTTGCTTTTATCAATTTCTGTTATGATACATGGAAGCTCTTGTCCAACCTTTAGCATTTTTTTTGCACTAGTATTTTTCTTTGACCAGGATAATTCTGAATTGTGTAATAGAGTTGTTAATCCAGACTCAAGAGAGCAGAACGCACCAAAATCGCTAAGCTTTTCAACCTTAACAATGTATTGAGTATTTAACTTATAATTATCAATATTATCAAATGGATCTGGGTATAATTGTTTGATTGAGCAACCAATTTGAAGTTTACTTTCATCAACAGTAATTACTTTTAGATCTCTCTTTTCTCCAATTTCTAGTATGTCAGAGGGATGATCAATTCTACTATAACTTAATTCTTGCAAATGAGTCAAAACATCTAGTTCACCGTTTACAGAAAAGAAGCACCCAAAACTTGAAAATCCCTTAACAACTGCATCTTTAATTACATCTCCGACCTTATACTGAGATATCAATTTAGCCTTATCCTCTTTCTTGAAAGACGAAATGATTTCTCTTCTTGAAACGCAACAATTTCCCCTGACACGGTCAAGTTTTATTACCGCAAACTTTTGAGGCTCATTCATTAGATGACTTATATCTTTTAAAGGTTTATCGCTGATCTGCGAGCCTGGCAAGAACATTAGCGAACCTGTATCGATATGCTCGACTATGGCACCTCCTTTACATTTAGAGGTAATTTTACCCATGATCGGTTCATTTTTTTCATATGCTTCTATAAGTTTTTCCCATCCAAAAATTTTATGCGCTTTACTAGCAGAAACTACTACTTCACCATTTTTGTCCTCTATACGCTCGAGCAGAACTTTTATTGTTTCACCAACTTTAATCTTCTCAGCTAGGCCCATACTCTTTAATTCATTGATATCGAGAACAGGCTCAGATTTTAATCCCTCAACAAACAGAAATACAAATTTTTCTGTAATTTTGTTTATTTTACCTTCTATAATTTTCCCTTCTTCTATTTGGATTTTTGAGAGCTGGCTATTAAGTAATTTTTCGAATTCTTGTGAAGCTGGATTTGATAAATCTTTATAAATTTCCATTAAGTAATTATTTTCCTGTCTATTATTTTTTTTATTTTTAAAAAACAACGTCTTATACTTAGGTTGCTAGTGTTTAGCAAGATGCTATCCTTTGTTTTTTTAAGTGGAGAAATCTTTCGATTTGTGTCACTTTTGTCTCGTTTTTTGACACTTTTTAGCACATCTTGATAAGAAATATTCTTATTTTTGGCTTTTAGCTCCTTATATCTTCTAAGCACTCTAGTCTTTAAATTGGCAGTTATAAATAGTTTTACATCTGCATCTGGCATAATAACTGAACAGATGTCCCTTCCATCTAAACATGACCCAGCATATTTTTTTGGGGGATTGTACGCGCATTTTAATTGAAAAGCATAAACTAATTTCCTTATTTTTTTATCTTTAGCGATTATTGATGCAATTGTTGCAACCTTATCAGAAAGTAACTTTTTACTATTTAATGATGAAATTTTTAAATTACTAATTTTTTTTTTTAAATACTGGTAATTGAATTTCTTAGGTTCTCTAATTTTAATGTTAGCAACATATCTATAAATACGTCCAGTATCAAGTTGGAGCAAATTGTAATGTTTAGAAATTAATTTTGCTTGTGTTCCGGCACCCGCTGCTGCTGGTGAATCTATAGCTATTTTAATTATATTTTTTCTTTTTAACATTTTTTTTTAAATCATTAATTATTTTTAAAAAATTTGGAAATGATGTTTTAATTGAATCTTTGTCATGTATATTCCATTCCCCACCAAAAGACAGTGCTGCTATTACACTTGTCATAAAAACTCTATGATCTTTTAGATAATTTTTGATTAATATTTTTTTCTTTATATTTAATGCGGGATTTCCATAAATTTTTATGGAGTCTATAGTGGTGATAGTTTTAATGCCCATTTTAGTTAAGATTATTTTAGCCCATTTTAGTCTAGGACTTTCTTTCTGATTTAATTCAGCTAAACCTTTGAAATATGAGATTCCATTAGCTTTAGCAGCTACTAAAAATATTATAAGAAATTCATCAATAGCACCACTATTTAATTTCGATGGGCAATTAATTGATTTAATTGATTTTGGACTTTTGATCATTATGTCGGCAATTTTTTCTCCTTTGTAAATCTTTTGATTTTTAAAAATTATAGAAATTCCCATTTTTTTCAAAATAGTAATTATCCCGGTTCTAGATGGGTTAATATTCACATTCTTAATAATCAATTCTGAATTATGTGACAGAGCTGTTAAAACAATAAAAAAAGCACTTGAGCTAATATCTGATGGAATATTATAATTTAATGGATATATAGTTTTAACCTTATTAATTTTGATTTCATCGTAATTTTTTTTTGTTTTCACTGATATTGGTAAATTTAAGTGTTTACATAAAAGTTCTGTGTGATTTCTTGATTTCTTAGCTTTAATTATTGTGGTGCCATTAGCTCTCATCCCTCCAAATATAACAGAGCTTTTACACTGAGCAGATCCTTTTTTTTCAATATATTTAACAGACTTCAATTTTTGTGAGCCAAAAATTGTTAAAGGCAAACTTTTATTTTTGTTTAATTTAAATTGTGCTCCAAATTTACTTAGTGGCTCAGTTACTCTTCTAAAATCTCTTTTTGATAAACTTTTATCGCCAATTATTTTGATTGGATATGTGGTATTGATTAGTAGACCAAGAATAAGTCTACCTAAAGTCCCTGAGTTCTTAGCATCTATTGTAATATTTTTTTTGTAATTATATCCTTTAATACCTTTCCCATAAATCGTGACTACTTTTTTAGTAATTTTAGATTTTATTCCTAAGATTTTAACAGCTCTTATGGCTGCCAATACATCTTCTGATAATAATAATTGTTTTGCATTGGATGCTCCATTTGCTAAAGAAGAGAGAAGAACCCACCTTATGCTTATACTTTTGTCGCCACTTACTGAAATAATCTTATTGAATTTACCTATTTTATCATTGATGATTAACGGGTCTGGCATTTCAAATTAATTAAATTTAAAATTATCACCAAAGTATGCATTTTTAGCATTAATGTCTTTCACCAAATTTGATGGGGTATCTTGAGCTATAATCTTTCCATTACTCAATATCATAGCAACATCTACGCAGGCCAAAAGATCTCGTGCTTGATGATCACATATGCAAATTGTAATTCTGTTTTCATTTTGTAGGTTTACTATTATTTCTTGCAGCATCTTTATTGTTAAAACATCTAAAGCAGCAAAACATTCATCTAAAAGAAGGACTTTTGGTTCACTTAATAATGATAATGCGATTACCAACTTTTTCTTTTGTCCACCTGATAAAAATTTTCCTTTAATATCTTTTAAACTATCAAGTTCAAATTTAGAAATTAAATAATTTACTCTTTCAGTTCTGTAGTTTTTATCATCTATTACTATTTCACTAATTGCTTTAAGGTTATCATGAAGAGTTAAATCATTAAAAAAACCACCATACTGAGGAACATAACCTACTTTAAATTTTTTTGTACGCAGATAAACTGGATACTTAGTAACATCTTCACCTGCTATTTTAATTTTTCCATTTCCAGGATTAATTAATCCAGTTATAAGATTAAATATAGTTGATTTACCTACGCCATTAGGTCCCAGCATCCCAAATATTTGTCCTTCATTTATTTTAAAGCTTATATTTTCTAATATCTGTCTATTTCCATAAGACAATGAAATATTTTCAAACTCTATTATTGAGTTTATATTTTTAAATGATTTAATACGAAATTTTTTAATTATAGCCATATTAATTTATACTTTTAATATTTACTTTTTTTTGATTTTCGTACATAAATATTTTTGTGTCCTTAGTTTTTAGGTCCATTTCTACAGCGTCCGCTTTAAGAATATTTTCTAAACTTTTATAAACTACCTTTTTTGTCATTAATATCGAGTTTCTTTCGAATGAAAAATCCAAATATTCTCCAGTAATTTCATTATTTAAGTAATTAATTATTACGTTTTTAGAAAATATTGTATCAAAATTCTCAGAGTTATATTTACCATAATTTGAAGTTATTGATATATTATCTGAATTTATTAATTTAATTGTAGCCTTAATATCTGTAAGATATATAATATTTGTATTTTTATAATCTATTTCACCTTCAGTCGCTGTAATAATATATTTGTTTCCATCAGCATCTTTAGTTGCATATTTAACATCTTTAATTTTATTTGAACTGTATACTTCATTTTCTAACTCTTGAGGTTTTATTAAAGTTTTATCTTTTTTTTTAAAAATATTTGAATTAATTAAAATTAAAACGATAATAAAGCATAAAATAAAAAAAATAATTTTACCAATATACCTCTCAATCATTAAGAAATATTCGATTGCAAAATTGTATGAACATGAATGACACCAATTGTTGTTAATGGTTTTTGTTTAGTATGGACAATTAAAGATGTTATTTTTTTTCCATTCATCACAGATAGTGCCTTAGCAGCAAGTTCATTTTTCTCAATAGATATTGGCTTTTTAGTCATAATTCGTTTAACTGGTAATGACTGGAAATTTAAATTTTTTTGACTAAATCTCCTGATCTGGCCATCAGTGATTATACCAGTAGTTTTCTTATGTTTATTTCTAATAATCAAAATTCCTAAACTTTTTTCAGTTAAAATTTTTAAAGCTTTGCTCATCTTTAAATTTTCATTGACGAAAGGTATTTTTTTACCTTTAATCATAATATCTTCAACAGTTCTTAATTGCGCTCCCAAACTTCCAGCTGGGTGTAATTTTTTGAAATCTATCTTACTGAATTTTTTATACTTCATTGTTGCAATAGCTAAAGCGTCTCCTAAGGCAAGTTGTGTAGTTGTGCTTGCAGTTGGAATAATGCCACCTGCTTCAATTACCTTAGGAATTACAAGTTTAATGTCAGATGCTTTATAAAGTACAGATTCTTTTCTTGAAACAATTCCAATTAACAAAATTTTGTTTCTGTTTGCGTACTGAATTATATTTTTTAATTCACTTGTTTCTCCTGAATTACTTATGAGAATTAAAATATCTTTTTTAGATATCATCCCAAGATCTCCATGAGAAGCTTCACTTGCAGAAATACTAAAAGATGGTGTACCAATCGAAGCTAATGTTGATGCTATTTTTGATGCTATTAGTCCGCTCTTACCTACCCCACATAAAATTACTTTCGATTGACATTTTATAATCTCAGAAACTGCCTGATCAAACGAATTATTTAAGGTTTTTTTTAAACTTTGAAGAGCTTTGACCTCTAAGTTTATTACTTCTTTAGCAGTTAATATAAATTTTTTTTTTGGCATTAATGAGACCAGATATCATCTTTAAAAAGAGCCAGATCAAGATCAACTCTTGTTTTTAAAAATTTTAAACAATCTTTGTATAGCTTTATACGATTTTCTCTTTCAAGTATTTTCTCTAAGTTATCGTGAATTTTATGTAAATAAATTACATCATTTGCACAATATTTTAGTTGGGCAGGCGATAACTGTCCTCCAAAATCCGAACTTTGAAATTGTTTGCTAATATCTACATTTGCAAATTCTTTTATTAATGTTTTTAATGAATGATTATCAGAATATGATCTTGCAAGTTTTGAAGCAATTTTTGTATCAAGAATATTATTAGTCTCTGTTTTTAAATAATATTTAATGTGAGACATATCTGCTCGACCATAGTGAAAGATTTTACTAACATTTTCATCTTTTAATAGTTTTACTAGATTTGGAGCATTGTAATTATCTCTGTCAAATTGCACAATGTGAGCATCCGAGTTTCCTGAAGATACTTGTATTAAGCACAGAGGATCTCTTCTGACATTAAGACCCATGAATTCCCCATCAACTGCTATTATATTGCCCAAATTCAAATCATCTGGTAGATCATTCTTGTGAAGTTGAATATTATTGGTCATTTTTAAACATATATATATGAAAGCAAAAAATTGTCTAATTTTTGGTGGCAGTGGTCAAATTGGTCGAAACCTTATAAGAAAACTCACTAAGAATAACTTCAAGGTTACGGTAGTAACGAGAAATATTCATCAAAAAAGTTACGTTATCAAAACTCAAGCAAATGTTGGTTACATAGAAATTGTTGAAGCCAATATATTTGATGAAAAAAAAATAAGTGAGCTTTTTAAAAAATCTGACATTTGCGTAAACTTGATTGGTATACTATTTGAAAAAAAAAAAGGAAACACATTTAAAAATATTCACACAATTTTTCCTACATTGTTAGCAAAACTCTCCAAAAAATATAACCTAAAGCATTTTATTCATTTATCAGCTCTAGGTATAAATGAAGCTAAGGACTCAACTTATGCAAACAGTAAAGTTGAAGGGGAAAATAACATTTTAAAAAACTTTCCTCTTGCAACAATATTAAGACCATCTGTAGTTTATTCTGTAGACGATAATTTTACTACAAATTTTATGACTCTTTTAAATAGACTTCCATTTTTCCCTTTATACTATGGTGGAAGGACTAAGTTTTCCCCAATTCATTGTTCTGATTTAACAGACACAATTTATCATGTGATTTCAAATAATATTTATTCAAAAATTATTGAATGTGTAGGGCCAGAAGTTTTTACTTTCAAAGAAATAATTATTAAATTATTAAATTTATTAGACAAAAAAAGAATTTTATTACCTATGCCTTTACCTGTGGCCGAAATGACTGCAAGAATATTTCAAATAATGCCAAAACCTTTGCTTACAATGGATCAATTAAAACTTTTAAAATACGATAATATTGTATCTGGAAAGTATAAAACCAACTCAGACATTGGTGTGCCGAGTGTAAGACATTTTGATGAGGAAGTTAAAAAATATTGCTATATGTGGAGAGAGGGCGGACAATTTTCAACAGAAAAATACAATTCTGAAAAAAACTCAGATGTTAATTTAAGTTAAAATCTAAGCTGTTTGGATTTTCTTTTCTATAAAATCAGGGACCTCTTCTTTATCAGTCGCTTCTTCTTTTTTACCTTTAGGTTGATAAGCATAAAGAAGATGCAATTTACAATATGAAAAGTCTTTTAGAGATGATCTGCCACAAAAGTAAAAAGATTTTTCATCTGGATGACCAATGGGCCATTTGCATGAACTTTCATCTAACTCCTCTAGTTGTTTAGGATTTTCTGGCTCAAAGTCTTTTTCTATGATTAAAGACTTGAATTTACTTTTGCGACCTTTTCTATTTTTTATATTTTTTTCTTCTAAAGAATTTTCAAAATTTTGATTTGAAGTAGCTGCTCTAGTTTTAATTTTTGCAGATAAATTTAGCCTGTGAGCTTTTCCTATAACGGCATTTCTACTAATTCCACCAATTATCTCAGCAATCTGACTTGCGGTACTTCCTTTTCCCCAAAGTTCTTTTAATTTTGCTACTTTTTCGTCTGTCCAACTCATATCAATATCTTGTGTTAATTTTTTGTATATCAACAATATACTGATATTAAATTTAATTAAACAACCAAAAAATCTTAGTTATCAACACATATTGGTTCAATTTATTAGATATTCATTTTCAATCATAGCTTGTATCTAATAATTAAAATTTATAAAAACAAATTAAATGTATGACGTATTTAGCAAAAAATTATAATCGAAAAAAAATTTCCTTTAAGTATGGAAAAGGAAGTTATTTATTTTCTACTAATAACAAAAAATATTTAGATTTTGTTCAAGGTATTGCTGTAAATTCATTGGGTCATGCACACCCTAAGCTTACAAAAACGATTAGTGCTCAAGCAAAAAAATTATGGCATATTTCAAATGCCTTTCAAATCCCAGAAGGAGAAAAGTTAGCTAGAAAATTGTGTAAAAAAACTTTTGCTGATTATGTGATGTTTCAAAATAGTGGTGCAGAAGCCACGGAGGCTGCAATAAAAGTTGCTAGAAGATATTTCTATTCAATCGGTAAAACTAATAAAAATAAAATATTATGTGTTAGAAATTCTTTTCATGGAAGAACTTTGGCTGCAATTTATGCAAGTGGATCAAAGAAAATGACTGAGGGATTTGGTCCAAAAGTAAGTGGATTTGATCATTTTGTCTTCGGAGATCACAAGTCTTTAAAAAAAAAAATTACTAAAAATACAGCTGCTATTATGGTGGAAACAATTATGGGCGAAGGTGGAATTAAAGTAATACCTGATTGGTGTTTAGTGGAATTGAGAAAGCTATGTAATCAAAAAAAAATATTACTAATTTTAGATGAGGTTCAGTGTGGAATAGGAAGATCTGGTGACTTTTTTGCATTTGAAAAATCTAAAGTAAAGCCAGATATTGTGCCAATTGCAAAAGGGATTGGAGGTGGATTTCCTATCGGAGCAGTTTTAATGAATAAGAAAGTTGCTGCTGGTATGACTCCAGGGACACATGGCTCAACTTTTGGTGGCAATCCACTAGCAATGGCTGTTGGAAATACTGTAATGGATATTGTTTCAAATAAAAAATTCTTGAAAAATGTTAGAAATATTTCTAAATATTTTTTATTAAAATTAAATAATTTAAAAAATATTTATCCAAGTATAATAAAGAATATAAGAGGCAAGGGACTTTTAATTGGTATTCAATTACATACAGATCAGACAAAATTTATAAAAAAACTTATGGATAATAAGTTATTAACTATACGTGCAGCAGAAAATGTTGTTAGAATTTTACCTCCACTAAATGTTAAAAAAAAAGAAGTTAATCAAGCTTTAAAAATAATAGATAAAGTTTGTAAAGAATTAAATTAATATGAAACACTTTATCAATTTAAAAGATATATCATCTAGAGATCTTAAAAAAATAATAATAGATGCAAAGAAAAGAAAAAAATTAAGAAAAACATTAAGTACTCTCGAGGTTGATAAAGGAGCACCTTTGAAAGGTAAGTTGCTTATCCAAATGTTCGAAAAATCAAGTCTAAGAACTAGATTAAGCTTTTATCTCGCAATTAAACAACTTGGAGGAGGCACTTTAACTCTAAGATCAAACGAACTTCATCTTGGGCAGGGGGGTGAAAGCATCGCAGATACTGCAAAAATTCTCTCAACATACGGGGATGGATTTATGCTGAGAACTGATAACGATAAAAAGATTGAAAATTTTAGAAAATATCTTTCAATCCCAGTAATAAACGGTCTTAGTCCATCATCTCATCCGACTCAGGTTTTATCCGATATATTTACGGTAGAAGAAATAAAGAAAAAACCAATTTCAAAACTGAATATTTGTTGGATTGGAGATTCTAATAATGTTTTAGACAGTCTTATTGCTGCATCAGTTAAATTTTCATTTAAATTGAGTATAGGTTGTCCAGAAAAATTTGAGCCTGGCGCAAAAGTAAGAAACTGGGTTAAAAAAAATAAAAAGAAAATTTTTATTTACAACGATCCAAAAAAAGCAGTTTTAAATGCAGATGTAATTTTTTCTGATAAAGTTATTTCTTTAAATGATAAAGTTAATAAGAAAAAAAAAATAGCTCAATTTAAAAAATTTAAAATTGACAATAAACTTATGGGTTATGCAAAAAAGGATTGTATTTTCTTACATTGTCTTCCAAGAGGCAACGAGGTAACTGATGATATTTTTTTAGGAAAAAAATCCCATGTTTGGCAACAAGCTCTAAATCGAGTTCATGTTCAAAAAAGTATTTTATTATACTGTTTTGGAAAACTAAGGTAATGTTAAAGGATTATCTGAGTTTTGGTTTAGATATTTAATTACTGAAGCTCTATCTTTTTCTTTTCTTAATCCGGCAAAAGCCATCTTTGTTCCTTTGATCCATTTGGCAGGCTTTATTAAATAACCATTTAGCTCTTCTACAGTCCACTCTTTATCGTAAGATGCTAATGCCTTAGAATATTTGTAATCTTCAACTATACCAATTTTTCTCCCAACCACATTATACAAAGCAGGACCAATATTATTTTTTCCACCTTTAACAATAGAGTGACATGCAGCGCATTTCTTAAAAACTTTTTCACCGTGAGTTAGATCACCCATAGCCATTAATGCATCAATATCGATTTTCTCTTCTACACTTGCTTTTGTCGAGGATGAAACTGTTTTTGCTTCTTCTACATCCACTGCATAACCTGGAGTTTCTGGTTTTTCTACATGAAAAATAACATCTGATAATTTTCCAATACCTATTACTAAAAGTGCAACCATTAGAACTGCAGCAACTATTTTATTTATTTCGAAAGAATCCATTTTTTATTAAATAATTTTGAACATATATCACGATAAATTAAAAATTTATCAAAATTATCTGTATAAATTTGCCTCTATTGGTATTTAATAGCTATAATTAATTAAGTATTTATGAAAACTTTGATCATTATACCATCAAGACTAGGAGCAACCAGATTGCCTGGGAAACCTTTGTTAAAGATTAATAATAAATCAATAATTTCACATGTTTTTAAAAGAGCTCAAGATGCTGATATTGGAGATGTAGTAGTAGCTACAGAAAATACAGAAATAGTTGAAGATGTGACTATAAATGGGGGTAGAGCCATATTAACTAGCAATAACCACAAAACTGGTACAGACAGAATATATGAAGCTTTCAAAAAAATGAATTTAAATGATGTTGACTTAATAATGAACTTACAAGGAGACGAGCCAGCAATTAATATAGAAGATATAGTAAGTTTAAAAGACAAAATGATTAACTACCAATCAAAAATGGGGACACTGGCTGCAAAAATCGAAAATGAAAAAGATTTTCAAAATAAAAATATTGTCAAAGTTCAAACAGAATCTACTCTTCAAGAAAACTCTTTTTCTGAAGCAGAAGCATTTTCACGGATATCTAAAAAATTAGACAACATTTATCATCACATTGGCATCTATTGTTATTCTGCCGAAACTCTTGAAAAATTTGTTGAATTAAATCAGACTAAAAATGAAATCGAGCAAAGATTAGAGCAGCTAAGAGCACTAGATAATAGTATTAAGATAAATGTTGCATTAGCAAAATCTCCTCCAATAGGAGTAGACACTGAAGAAGATTATATGGCCTTAAAAAAAATTATGGAATATAAAGATTAATGAGTAAAATTTATTTTCAAGGTACATTTGGTGCATATTCACACCTCGCAGCTTTATCGGTTGATCCTAATGCTGAAATTATACCCTGTAAAACTTTTGATGAGTGTTTTAGTAAGGCTTCATCTGAACCTGAAAACAAAATAATTATTCCTGAGTCTAATAGAATAACAGGTAACATTGGAATTGAGTATTTGATATTTAAACATAGATTAAATATTTATATGGAGCATTTTCAAAAAATTGAACATAATTTGTTAGGTCAACCAGGCTCGAAATTAAAAGATATTAAAGAAGTATATTCTCATGCACAGGGGTTATCTCAATGTTCACAATTTATAAAGGAAAATAATTTAATAGAACATATTAGAGCAGATACTGCTGGCTCTGCTGAAATGATTTCAAAAACTAAAAATACTAAGCAAGCTGCGATAGCTTCATCTTTAAGTGCTGAAATTTATGGACTAGAGGTAATAAAAAAAAATATTGAAAATGAGAATGGAAACTTAACAAGATTTTTAGTTATGGGTAAAAATATTTCCCAACCCGAGTTTAAAGATAAAAATTATATTACGTCGTTTTTATTTAAACTAAAAAGTAAACCAGCTGCTCTCTATCAATCGCTAGGAGGTTTTGCAATTAATGGAGTTAATTTAACTAAACTGCAGAGCTATCCCGAAAAAAATACATTCGACTCTTATTTTTTCTTATGTGACCTAGATGGACACATTGAAGATAAAAAAGTCCAAAAATCTTTAGAGGAACTAGGTCTTCATTGTGAAGATTTTCACGTCTTAGGTGTTTTTGAAGCAGATAAGTTGAGAGAAAATAAGTAATAATCTTTTCTTGTAGATTAGAAAATATAACTGCTATAATACTTTTGGAGGCTAGAGGTGGATGCTGCTTGAACCCGACCAGATCTTAACGGAAGCAGTCGTAGAGACAGTTATTCAGGTTCTAGTCTCCTAATATATATGAACAATAATTCGAAAGTACTGGCATTAAAATATAGACCGCAAACCTTTGACGATCTAATAGGCCAGGAAGTGGTTGCAGAAACAATAACAAATTCAATTAAAGCAGACAAAATTCCAAATGCATATTTGTTCACAGGCATTAGAGGGATTGGAAAAACAACAACAGCAAGAATAGTTGCAAAAGCATTAAATTGTTCAAATGGTATCGAAAAAATATGTAGAGAAAATTTCTGCGAGAATTGTGAGTCTATTATCAATTCAAGTCATATAGATGTCCTTGAAATGGATGCAGCTAGTAAAACTGGTGTAGATGATGTTAGAGATCTCATAGAATTCTCTAGATATGGACCAACTTCAGCTAAATATAAAATTTTTATAATTGATGAAGTGCACATGCTTAGTAAACAGGCTTTTAATGCTCTTTTAAAAACATTAGAAGAACCACCAGAATATCTTAAGTTTATTTTTGCAACTACTGAAATTAAAAAAATTCCAATTACTGTTGTATCTAGATGTCAAAGATTTGATTTATCTAGAATTAAATCATCAGAATTATTTGATTTTATAAAAAAAATTAAAGATAAAGAAAATGGCAAAGTTACTGACGAAGCTTTAAAACTAATTGTAAAAATTTCTGAAGGTTCAGTTAGAGATGCATTATCTTTATTAGATAGAGCTTTATTAAGTTTAGATGAAAATACTGAATTAGATTTAAACGCAGCACAAAAAATATTTGGCTACTTTGATAAATCTCAATTAATAGATTTATTTGAACTAGTCTTAAAAGGTGAAGAAAAAAAAGTTATAAATATCTATAGAAAAATTTATGATCAAGGAGTTGAACCTAAAGTATTCATAAATGACTTCTTAGAATTGTTATATTATTTTAAAAACATAAATTCTTTAACACTAGAAAGCACAAATTTTTCTTTAAATGATGAGGAGTTTTCGAAAATAAAAAGTATTTCAAATAAAGTAGAGTCTGATGTGTTAGTGCTGTTCTGGCAATTTGCAATTAGCTCTCTTGAAGAATTAGATATAGTTTCAAATCAACATTTATCGATTGAGATGTTTCTAATCCGATTAATGCATTTACAGTCTGTGAAATCTCAAAAAAAAATTGAGCCTGAAACTGAAAAAAGAGCAACTAATGAAATTGAAGAAAATATAAGCTCAAATAAAATAATAGATCAAATTAAAAATATTTCCCAAGAAGAAAAAAATAAACCACAAGTACAAACTGAAATTAAGGCAGAAAATAAAATATTAATAAATTCTTTTGATGATCTATTATTAATCTGCTCTGAAAAAAAAGAAATTAAATTGAAATATGAATTAGAAAAAAATGTCAATCTAGTAAAATTTGAAAAAAACAGAATTGAGATATCTTTTAACGATAGTTTAGATAAAGATTTTGTAAAAGATTTATCATCGAAACTTTTTGATTGGACTGCTGAGCGATGGATTATTACTTTTAGTAAATCTAAAGGCGAAATGTCTGTAAAAGAAAAACAACTTAACAATAAGAAACTTTTAATTGATGAAGCAAAAACTTCAGAAGCTTATAAAAATATAATAGAAAATTTTCCTGATGCAGAATTAATAGACGTTAAGATAAAAAAGGATGAGGGTCAGAATGACTGATTTTAGTAAGATTTTAGATAAAGCCAAAGAGCTTGAGGCAAAAATGAAAGAAAGCCAACAGAAAATTAAGGAAATAAGAGTAGAGGGCGTTTCTGGCTCTAATTCTGTAACAATAACTCTTGATGGTGAAGGTGAAATGCAAACAATAAAATTATCCGATGAAATTATGAAAGAGGACAAAGCTATTATTGAAGATTTAATTGTTGCAGCTCACAATAACGCTAAAGCACAGTTAAAATCAAAGACTTCTGAAGAAATTTCAAAAGCTACAGGTGGTTTTGGTATACCAGGCTTTAAATGGCCCTTATAATAGATGCAAAATATTAGTGAGATTGAAGAATTAATAAAATTAATATCTAGGTTGCCTGGCTTAGGTCCAAAATCTGCAAAACGAATTGTTCTTAAACTAATTAATAATCGAGATGAATTAGTGAAACCAATGGCAAACACTTTGGCTCAGGTTTACAAAAATGTAATCAGATGCAATTCCTGTGGATCACTAAAGTCTAATTTGAGCGGATGCGTTAATTGTGAGAATACAAAAAACAAGTATTCCAAAATTTGTGTAGTTGAAGACATTGCTGATCAATGGTCAATTGAGAATTCAAATATTTTTCAAGGTTATTTTCATATATTAGGTGGAACTATTTCTTCAGTAGGCCAACGAAAAGAGGATCTTCTAGTAGACTCTTTAGTTGAGAGAGTAAATAAAGAAAAAATTGAAGAGGTAATATTAGCAACAAGTGCAACAGTCGAAGGACAGACAACTGCATATTACGTTCAAGATAGTCTAAAAAATTTAGATGTAAAAATTACAAAGTTAGCACAAGGATTACCTGTTGGTGGCGAAATAGAAAGTTTAGATGATGGAACTTTATTTTCTGCTTTTAAAAATCGTTCAAATTTAATTTCTAATTCAGATTAGATTTCTTTTCTAATCTATTAATATGTAACAATGGTTCAGTATATCCAGAAGGCTGCTGCTTGCCTTTGAATACTAAATCACATGCAGTTTTAAAAGCTATTGAGTTTTCGAAGTCATCACTCATTTTGACATATTTTGTGTCATTCTTGTTTTGACCATCAACAATTTTAGCCATTTCTTTCATAATTTCTGTTACTTGAATTTCTGTAGTAATTCCATGATGTATCCAGTTTGCAATATGTTGTGAGGAAATTCTTAAAGTTGCTCTGTCCTCCATTAGACCTACATTGTTAATATCTGGAACTTTAGAACAACCTATTCCTTGGTCAACCCATCTTACCACATATCCAAGTAATGTTTGGGCTGAATTACTTATTTCATTATTTATTTCTTCAACAGACCAATTAGGTCTATCTGCTACTGGTATTGTTAGAAGATCATCAAGTTTTCCTTGATCCCTATTTAAAATTTTTTTCTGTTCATCAAAAATATTTATTTCATGATAATGTAGAGCGTGAAGAGCAGCAGCAGTTGGAGATGGTACCCAAGCACAATTTGCACCAGCTTTTAAATGGCCTGTTTTTTGTTCCATCATATCTTTCATTTTGTCAGGCATAGCCCACATACCTTTACCAATTTGAGCTTTACCAGAAAAACCACATTTTAATCCAATATCTACATTTCTGTTTTCGTAAGCTGTAATCCATTTTGATGACTTCATTTCTCCCTTTTTAATCATAGGTCCAGCCATCATTGATGTGTGCATTTCATCACCAGTTCTATCTAAAAATCCTGTATTTATAAAAAACACTCTATTTTTTAAGGACCTAATACACTCTTTCAAATTAGAGGATGTTCTTCTTTCTTCATCCATTATTCCTATTTTACATGTGTATTTTTTTAATCCTAAAACTTCTTCTACTTTTGAAAAAATTAAATCTGTAAATGCTGTTTCTTCTGGTCCATGCATTTTAGGTTTAACAATATATACAGATCCAGTTCGTGAATTATTTTTTTTCTTTAAATCATGAAGTGCTGCAGCAGTCGTTATAAATGCATCTAAAATACCTTCTGGCACTTCATTTCCATCATTTAAAATAATAGATGGGTTTGTCATTAAATGTCCAACATTTCTTACAAGCAGAAGGCTTCTGCCATGTAATTTTAAACCTTTACCATCCCTAGAAATATAACTTCTATTTGGATTTAGCTTTCTCTCATATAATTTTCCATCTTTTTCAAATTTTGACTTTAGGTCTCCACGCATTAAACCTAGCCAATTTCTGTAACAAATAATTTTATCTTCTGAATCAACTGCTGCTACACTGTCTTCATTATCGCAAATAGTTGATACCGCAGATTCCACTATTATATCACTGATACCTGCATGATCCTGTTGAGCAGCAAACGCTCTGGAATCTTTTAAAATTTCAATATGCAAATTATTATTTTTTAAAATAATTGCAGATGGATTATCACTTTCACCTCTATGACCAACAAATTTATCTTCATCCATCAAGCTAACTAAATCAGCACCTTTAAGAATTTTTAGCTTTCCATCTTTTACAGCAAAGCTTGTTATTTTTTTCCAGCTTAAATCTTTCAATGGAAAATATTTGTCTAAAAAATCTCTGCCATATTTAATAACCATTTCACCTCTTAGTGGATCATATCTTTCTGAAACACTATCTTCTGATTGCTCAATAATATCAGTCCCATAAAGACTATCATATAAACTCATCCATCTAGCATTTGCAGCATTCAGAGCATATCTTGCATTCATAACTGGCACTACCAGTTGGGGTCCAGCAATTTTTGCTATCTCGTCATCAACATCTTTTGTTTCAATTTGAAAATCAGGTCCTTCATTTTTTAAATAGCCTATTTCAACTAAAAATTTCTTATACTCTTCAAAATTAAATTCTGATCCCTTGTTTTTGATATGCCAATCGTCAATTTTATTTTGTAAATCTTTTCTAATGCTTATTAATTTTCTATTCTTAGGTGCTAATTCATTGACAGTTTTTTCAAAACCTGCCCAAAAATTTTCTGGTGATATTTCTGTTTCTTTTAGCAGATCATTCTTAACAAATTGAACAAGATCACTCGAAACTTTCAAACTTTTAATATTTATGTATTTTTCTTGCATAGCACTTTTGTGACCCCATCTGTATTTTTGCCTGAGAGTTTTGCTCCTTCGGCGGAATTTAATCTCTTTCCAGAGTGTTATGCCTAAATCGGTCCTTTTGCCTGAGAGTTTCCGGGGTGGTTGCTCCTTCGGCGCTAAAAATTGCTTAGTCTCTCCCGATCATGGATTTCTATCTATTAAAATTATTTAGTCAATTAATAACAGTTACCATTAAAATAATTCATCATTTTATGGCCTTTTTTATAATTTAACTATCCGATATAATTAAAACATGAAAAATTACCTCAATTTTGAAAATGAAATTAAAAATCTTGAAAATGAGATAGAAAAATTAAAGGATCCATATAATCAAGAAGGACTATCAGAAGTGGATACTCAAAAAATTTCTAGTACTCAAGCAGAGTTAGATGAAAAACTAAAAAATATTTACTCAAATTTAGATCCATGGCAAACTACTATGGTTGCAAGACATGAGGACAGACCAAAATCTAAATTTTTTATAGACAATTTATTTGAAGATTTTATTTCATTGTCTGGTGATCGTCATTATGGTGAAGATAAATCAGTTTTAACTGGTTTTGCAAAATTTAAAGGAAATTCAGTTTTAGTTATTGGACAAGAAAAAGGAGAGGATTTAGATAGCAGAATCGAAAGAAATTTTGGAATGATGAGACCTGAGGGATACAGAAAAACAATTCGATTAATGAATTTGGCAAACAAATTTAATATTCCAATAATTTCCTTTATAGATACTCCAGGTGCGTATCCAGGTGTTGGCGCAGAGGAAAGAGGTCAAGCAGAAGCA
Organism: uncultured Pelagibacteraceae bacterium; assembly: GCA_902605605.1. Taxonomy (GTDB): domain Bacteria; phylum Pseudomonadota; class Alphaproteobacteria; order Pelagibacterales; family Pelagibacteraceae; genus Pelagibacter. Next base: position 27,503 of record CACLDI010000002.1, on the reverse strand, counting down.
ATTGCAAAATCAATAGAATGTTGCATGGAACTTAAGGTCCCAACAATTGCAATAATAATTGGTGAGGGTGGTTCTGGAGGAGCAATCGCTCTCGCATCTTCAAATAAAGTTATAATGTTTGAGAATGCAATCTATTCAGTTATATCTCCCGAGGGATGTGCAACTATTCTTTGGAGAGACCCAAAGAAAATGCTCGATGCTGCAAAAGCAATGAAACTCTCAGCAAAAGATTTATTGAAGTTAAAAGTTATCGACGAAATTATTCCTGAGCCTTTGGGTGGTGCTCATCGAGATAGAGATACGATGCTTGAAAACTTAAAAATTTCCATCACACAAAATTTAGATTACTTCAAAGACTTATCTCCAGAGGAGATAGCAAATGAAAGAAAAAATAAGTTTTTAAAGATTGGAAGGAACGATGGATTTATAAGCACAACTGAAGATTTTAGTTCATTAACTATCAAAAAAAATAAATTTGAAAATATTTTAAAATCAAAAAAAATACAAATTTGTATTGGTATAAGCGTTATTTTATTAGGTTTGATTTTTTTAATAATTTAAAATTATAAAGCACCGTGACAGTGTTTAAATTTTTTACCTGAGCCACAAAAACATGGTTCATTTCTTCCCATTTTTTTGGTTTGATTTTTTTGAGGTAAAATCTCAGTATTATTATCTTCTTTTTTAGTTTGTTCTGTAACAACTTTTAGATTCATCAAGATTGTAACATAGTCTAATTTTAGTTTTTCTAAGAGGTTTGAAAATAAATCAAAAGCTTCTTTTTTATATTCAACTAGCGGATCCCTTTGACCATAAGACCTCAAACCAACAACTTGTCTTAATTGTTCTAAATATTGAATGTGGGATTTCCAATTTAAATCTATGGATTGTAAAAAAATTCTTTTTTCTATTTCTTTTGCATAATCTTCTCCAAGAATCTTAATTCTTTCATTTCTTGTTTCATTAAATTTTGAAAGTATTTTTTCTTTAAGCTCATCATCTTTAGACGAGATTAATTCCTCAAACTCTTTATATGTGAAACTTTTTCCAAGTATTTGCTTAATTTTATTACTAAATTCTGTGCTCTTAGGATTTGAAAGTTTTTGAATTTTTAGTTTAATTAAGTCCTCAATTATCTCTTTTAGAAATTCATCAGAATAACCAAAAATATCCCCACTACTCATTGCATTTTTTCTTTGAGAAAAAACAACATGTCTTTGATCATTAAGCACATTATCAAATTTTATTAAGGTTTTTCTAATGTCAAAATTTCTTGCCTCTACTTTCTGTTGCGCTCTCTCTAGTGCTTTATTGATCCAAGGATGATCTATGCTTTCTCCATCTTTAAGTCCTAACTTTTCAAGCATATTATTCATGGACTCAGAACCAAAAATTCTCATTAAGTCATCCTCTAAACTCACATAGAATACTGAGCTTCCTTCATCCCCTTGTCTTCCCGATCTACCTCTTGCTTGATTATCAACTCTCCTAGACTCCATTCGTTCTGTACCAATCACAAACAAGCCGCCTAAAGACTTTATTTTATCTTTGTCATTTTTGAGCTGTTCATCAGGAATAGATCCTTTTTTTCCTCCAAGTTGGATATCAACCCCACGTCCAGAAATACTGGTTGTGATAATTAAAGATTTTTCTTTACCTGCATTGGCTATAATTTCAGCCTCATTTTCATGATTTTTAGCATTAAGAACTACATGTTTAATATTTTTTTTATTCAATAAATTTGAATAAACCTCAGATTTATTAATACTTGATGTAAAAACTAGTATTGGTTGGCCAAGCTCATTACGTTCTATAATTTTATTAACAATGGCATTATTTTTTTCTTCTTCAGTTCTAAATATTAAATCATTAAAATCATCTCTGATCATTTCTTTATTAGTGGGAATTACTACAACTGATAAATCATAAATTTCAAAGAACTCTGCAGCTTCAGTTAAAGCCGTACCAGTGCAACCTGCTAGCTTTTTATAAAGTTTAAAATAATTTTGGTAGGTGATCGAAGCTAAGGTTTGATTTTCTGCCTGAACATCAATTTTTTCTTTTGCCTCAAGTGCCTGGTGTAAGCCATCTCCAAATCTTCTACCTTCAAGAATTCTACCTGTTAATTCGTCAATTATTTTCAAACTTCCATCTTTTACAATATAGTCTTTACCTTTCTCAAATAAATGATTTGCTCTTAGAGCTTGATTAACATGATGAACTAGATGTAGGTTTTCTGGATCATAAAAATTATCATTTTTTAAAATTCCTGCATTTGAAAAAAGTTTTTCAACATTATTAATTCCATCGTTTGTTAAAAGAATACTTTTTTCTTTTTCATCAATTTCGAAATCTTTATCATTTAAGATTTTTATTAGTTTATCAATTGCTAGATACTGTGCAGTCTTGTCCTCAGCAGAACCAGATATTATTAAAGGTGTTCTTGCTTCATCAATTAAGCATGAGTCTATTTCATCAACAATTGAAAATGAATGGTCTCTTTGGACCATCTCATTTTGTGAAAATTTCATATTATCCCGAAGATAATCAAATCCTAATTCACTATTTGTTGCATAGGTTATGTCGCAATTATAATTTTCTTTACGTTCCTCATCGCTTTGGTTGTTATTAATAAACCCCGAAGTTAATCCAAGAAAATTATAAATTAGTCCCATCTCTATCGAATCTCTTTTTGCCAAATAATCATTAACAGTTACTATATGAACTCCTTTTTCACTAAGTGCGTTTAAATAAGCTGCCAATGTAATTGTTAAAGTTTTTCCTTCACCTGTTCTCATCTCAGCTATTTTACCTTCATGCAGAACAACGCCTCCAATTAATTGAACATCAAAATGTCTTTCTTTTCGAGTTCTTTTTGAAGCTTCTCTTACAAGTGCAAAAGCTTCAGGCATAATATCATTTAATGATTTTCCACTTTTAATAAGATCTTTAAGCTCTAAAGTTTTTTTAGGAAAATCTGCATCATCTAAATTTGCAAATTTTTCCTCTAGTGAATTAATTTTTTCAACGATCTTGCTAACCTTATCAAGCTCTTTTTGGTTGCTAGATTTAATAAACTTAGAGATTAGATTTAATGGATTAAACATGACTATTTGATTTATTCTTTAAATATTATGTTTAATATATGTATTAAATAAATAATTTAAACAATATGGGAATTAATTTAACCAATTTTCTATCTTCACAATCAAAAAATACCAAAATGATTGATTTTCAAGACCTAGATCATATAGACGGTCTATCAATTTCAGTGCTAAGTGCAAATTTATATAAAAACGACAGAGATGATTTATCAATGTTTTACTTCAGAGATGGTGCAAATCACGCCTCTCTTTACACACAGTCTAAAATTGTTTCTGAAAATATAAAATGGAACTTAAATCAAAAAACTAAAAAAGTATTTTCTTTAATTGTAAATACTAGAAATGCAAACGCATTTACAGGAAAACAAGGATATGAAAGTTTAAAAAAATTAGCAGATCTAGTATCAAAGAATTTAACAGAGAAACAAAAACAAGACGAGGAAATACCTAAAAAAATAAATTCAAAAGAAATTCTATTTGGTTGTACAGGAACAATAGGAGAAGAGTTTCCATTTGAAAAAATATCTAATCAAATACCTAATTTAATTAATAAAATTCGTTACACACAAAATAAATTTATTTGGATGAAAGCTGCTCTTGGAATAATGACTACTGACACTAAGCCAAAAATTGCTATGGAGGAGTGCAATATAGGAGGAGAAAAAGTAAAAATTTATGGGATTGCCAAAGGTTCTGGCATGATAAATCCCAATATGGCAACAACCTTGGCTTATATTTTTACAGATGCAAGTTTATCTAATAATATTTTAAGTAAACTATTGAAAAAAAATATTTTAAATACTTTTAATGCTATTTCCTGTGATGGAGATACTAGTACTAACGATATGGTATCTATTTTTGCAACTAATAAAATAAACAATTCACAAGTAAAAAATATAAAAGAAAATAAAATTAAAAATTTCGATATAGCTTTAAACAATGTTTTATTAAATTTAGCTAAAAGAGTTGTGTCAGATGGTGAGGGAGCATCAAAATTTATCTCTATAAATGTTTCTAAATGTAAAAATGAAATAGATGCAAAAAAAATAGCTTTTTCAATAGGAAATTCACCTTTAGTAAAAACAGCAATTGCAGGTGAAGATCCAAACTGGGGAAGAATTGTGATGGCAATTGGTAAGGCTGGACCAAAAATTAATTTAAAAAAACTATGTATAAAATTTGGAAATTTAAAGATAGTACAAGAAGGTAGGCTCTATCAAAATTATAGTGAAGAGGAAGCATCTAAATATATGAAAAAAGAAAATATAGAAATTAGTGTTGAAGTTTACACAGGAAAAAAAGATTTTACTGCATACACTATGGATTTAACAAAGAAATATGTAGAAATTAATGCAGACTACAGAAGCTAACCAATATTGAAAATTTTTCTCTAATTATTACTTATATATCATGATCAAATATAAGCTTATATGCAAAGACTGTAATATAAAATTTGATAGTTGGTTTGCATCATCTAACGAATATGAAAAGTTAAAAAAAAGAAAATTTTTGACTTGTCATAGCTGTAACTCATTTAAAGTTGAAAAAACTTTGATGGCTCCACAATTGATAAACCGTAAATCTAAATCAGAAATAAAATTAGATACTTTAAAACATCAAAAAATTAAAAAAACTATTAAAAACTATCAAAAGTTTATTAAAGATAATTTTCAATACGTAGGGGATAATTTTGCTTATGAAGCAAGATCAATCCATTATAATAGTAAAAAAAAATCAAAAGGTATTTATGGAAGCGCCTCCAAACAAGATCTTAAAGATCTTAAAGATGAAGGAATAGATGCAGAGATGATACCCTGGATAGAAGATAAAAATAATTAATTTTTTAAAAATTTTGCAATATAATTAACTGAGAGGTCATTTGTAATACTCCACTCATCTTTAAATATATTAAAATGCATTCCATCTAATTTTTTTAAGGACAAATTATTTTTGGATAAAATTTCTTTAAGCTCTTCTGGTTTAACAAATTTTTCCCAGTCATGAGTTCCTATGGGTAACCACCTTAAAACGTATTCTGCTCCAACTATAGCAAATACATAAGACTTTAAAGTTTTATTAATTGTTGCAACAAACATTAATCCATTTTTATTTAAAAGCTTAGAGCATGATTTTAAAAAGAAAGAAATATCCTCTACATGCTCAACTATTTCCATATTGAGTATTACATCAAATTTTTTACTAATTTTTAATTTTTCAGGAGATGAGCAAATATAATTAATTTTAAGCCTATCTTTTTTTGCATGGAGTTTTGAAATCTTTATATTCTTTGTTGATGCATCAATTCCAGTTACATTAGCACCCAATCTACACATTGGCTCAGAAAGCAGACCCCCACCACAACCAATATCTAAAATATTAATTCCAGATAGAGGCTTATTTGTATTTTTTATTTTAAATTGTCTTATTATATTTTCTTTAATATATTTAATACGTATCGGATTAAATTTATGTAATGGTTTAAATTTTCCATGGGGATCCCACCATTCATCCGCCATATTTGAAAATTTTTCAATTTCTTTTTTATTTACGCTACTCATGTAAGATAATTAGTTGACATAGCAATTAAGATGTATTTTATCAAATATTAATTAAATAATAATTAATCAGCTGATCATGAAAACTGTAGTATTAAAATTTGGCGGAACTTCTGTAGGTAGTATTGATAGAATAAAAAAAGTATGCAAAATTATAGCTACATATAAAAAAAGAAAATATAATGTGGTTGTAATTTCCTCTGCCATGAGTGGCGCTACTAATCACTTAATTAATAAATCGAAGTCAGTAAGTAGTAATTTTGATCTGGCAGAATATGACGCACTATTATCTACTGGTGAGCAAGTCTCTTGTGCGCTTATAGCAGGCAGATTGATTCATATTGGATTAAAATCTAGATCTTGGTTATCCTGGCAGCTACCAATTGTTACAGAGGGAAATCACTCAGGTGCTCGAATAAATAAAATAAATATCAAGGAATTATATAAATATATTAAAAATGGTGGCGTTCCGGTTGTAACTGGTTTTCAAGGTATTAATAAAAATTATAGAATAACTACTATTGGTAGAAGTGGATCTGATGCAACAGCAATAATGTTAGCTAAATATATTAAAGCTGACGAATGTATAATATTCACTGACGTAGAAGGAGTTTATACTACTGATCCACGACAACATAAAAAAGCAAAAAAAATTAAAAAAATTTTTTATGATGAGATGCTCGAAATGGCATCATTGGGTTCAAAAGTTATGCAACCAACTTCTATTCAGGACGCAAAGCTGAATAAAATAGATATCAAAGTTAAATCCTCCTTTGCATCCAAGTCAGGAACTTTAATTACAAATTCAAAAAAATCATTTAGTGATCAAATAATAACTGGAATCTCATCAACAAAAAATGATGCAAAAATTACAATAGTTGGTGTTAAAGACAGACCTGGTGTTGCTGCATCAATTTTTAAACCATTATCTAAAAATTTGATTAACGTTGATATGGTTGTTCAAAATATCTCACAAAATGGAAAAAATACTGATTTAACTTTTACAATCAAATCTGAGGACCTTAAAAAAACTGAAAAGCTGATAAAAGAAAATAAAAGTATTTCATATAAAAAATTATCTTTTGACAGAAATGTATCCAAAGTCTCAATAATTGGTGTTGGAATGATTACAACGCCAGGAATAACGTATAGAATGTTCCAAGCTTTAGCTTCAAAAAAAATAAATATTTTAGTTATTTCAACATCTGAAATAAAAATTTCAGTTTTAGTATCAGCGAATCATGTTAAAAAAGCAATTGCATCTTTACATAAAGAATTTAAGTTAGATTAATTAAATGAGTGTTAGACCATTTAGAGATATCAGAAGAAGAAAAACAAAAGTAATAAATGTTGGTGATGTCAAAATTGGTGGCGATAATCCAATTTCTGTTCAATCCATGACCAACACTTTAACAACTGATGTTAAAGCAACAATAAATCAAATTAATGATATTGCTGAGGAAGGAGCTGATTTAGTTAGAGTTTCATGTCCAGATACAGAATCGACCCAAGCTCTTAAAGAAATAGTTAAACATGTATCTATCCCAGTAGTAGCGGATATTCATTTTCATTATAAAAGAGCGATCGAAGCAGCTGAAAACGGAGCTAAATGTTTAAGGATAAATCCTGGTAATATTGGTGAGGAGTCAAAAATTCACGATGTTGTTAGTGCTGCAAAGAACAATGGTTGTTCCGTTAGAATTGGAGTAAATGCTGGATCATTAGAAAAAGATATATTAGATAATTTTAAAGAACCTTGTCCAGAAGCTCTGGTGGAAAGTGCTTTAAGAAATATAAAAATATTAGAAGATAAAGATTTTTTTAATTTCAAAATAAGCGTTAAGTCTTCTGATGTTTTCTTATCAATTGGTGCTTACAGACAATTATCTAAAGTATGCGATTATCCTCTTCATTTAGGAATTACAGAGGCTGGGAGTTTTGTATCTGGAAGTATAAAGTCTTCCATAGGAATTGGGAGTCTCTTAATGGATGGAATTGGAGACACAATAAGGATTTCTTTATCAGATAATCCTACAAAAGAAGTTACAATAGGAAATGAAATTCTAAAATCATTAAATCTAAGAAATAGAGGTGTTAAAATTATATCATGCCCATCTTGCGCAAGACAAGCCTTCCAAGTAATTGATACTGTAAAAATTTTAGAAGATAAACTTTCTCACATAAAAACACCAATAACCTTGTCAATAATAGGATGTGTTGTAAATGGACCTGGAGAGGCAGCTATGACCGATGTGGGTATTACTGGAGGCGGAAAAGGTAATAATATGCTCTATTTATCTGGAGTTCAGAGTGAAAAGGTTCTGACCAAAGATATTATTGAAAAAGTTGTTACAGAAGTTGAGAAAAAAGTTTCTGAGCTAGAAAACTAAAAATGATACCCAATAAAACAATTGAAGAACTTATATCAAGGCATTCGACATTAGAAAAAGATTTATCTTCTGGGACTATAGATAAAAAGTTATTTGCTGAAAAATCAAAAGATTATTCAGATTTAAATGAAATTATTGAAAATGCAAAAAATTATATTTCATTTAATAACCATAAGAGAGAATTAGAAAAAATATTAAACGATAGTTCATCAGACGGAGAATTAAAAAATATGGCTGAAGCTGAATTAAGTGATTTACAAACACAATACGAGATAAATGAAAAAAAATTAAAATTATTTTTACTACCAAAAGATGAAGCAGATAAAAAAAATGCTATTATTGAAATAAGAGCAGGAACTGGTGGATTAGAAGCAAGTTTATTTGCGTCTGATCTCTTTAAAATGTATGAAAAAGTGAGCCATAAAAAAAAATGGTCCTTAGAACTCATTTCAATTTCAAGAAGTGATGCTGGTGGCTTAAAGGAAGTTATAGCCTCAATCAAAGGTAATAATATCTATTCAACACTTAAATATGAAAGTGGGGTTCATAGAGTACAAAGGGTTCCTGATACTGAAACTCAAGGAAGAGTTCATACATCAGCTGCAACAGTTGCTGTATTACCCGAAGCAGAAGAAGTTGATTTAAAAATAAACGATTCAGATTTAAGAATAGACGTTTTTAGAGCTGGAGGACCTGGAGGGCAATCAGTAAATACAACGGATAGTGCTGTAAGAATAACTCATATTCCTACTGGATTATCTGTTTCCCAACAGGATGAAAAATCACAACATAAAAATAAAGCAAAAGGAATGAAAATACTGAGAGCACGTTTGTATGAATTAGAGAGATCTAGAATCGATCAAGAAAGATCAAAAGATCGTAAAACTAAAATTGGGACTGGGGATAGGTCAGAACGTATTAGAACTTATAATTTTCCTCAAGGAAGAGTAACAGATCACAGAATAAATTTAACACTACATAGATTAGAAGAATTTTTAGAAGGTGAAGCCTTTGATGAAATGATTGAGTCGTTAACTTTACAAGCTCAGAAAGAGAGCTTAAATAATTTAAAATAATGAATATTAATTCGGCAATTATTCATGGTGCAAAAGTTTTAAAAGATAATTTAATAAAAAATCCATATTTAGACTCCGAAATACTAATGACTAAGGCAATTGATAAAGACAGAAAATATATTTTGCTTAATTCTAAAAGAGACCTCGGTAAAGAGGATTTAAATACTTTTCAAAAATTGATAAAGAAAAGGTCAATTGGTAAGCCAATTGCTTATTTAACAAATAAAAAATTCTTTTGGAACTCAGAATTTACTGTATCAGATGACATTTTGATACCTCGACCAGATACAGAATTGGTTATTGAGAAAGTTTTAGATTTAACAGCATATAAAAAAAAATTAAATATATTAGAGGTCGGTGTTGGATCAGGATGTATACTTTTATCTATTTTAAAAGAGAGAAAAAGTTTTTATGGAACAGGAATCGATATAAGCAAAAGTTGTTTAAAAATAAGTAAATTAAACGCAATTAAGCTTAAAGTAACCTCTAAACTTAAATTATTTAAATCAAATGTTGACAAATTCAATTTAGGCAAATATGATTTAATTATATCTAATCCTCCATATATTAAAAATTTCGATTTAAAATATTTGGAAAAAAATGTTGCTAAGTTTGAACCAAAACTAGCCTTAGACGGTGGATTAGATGGTTTATCAGCAATCAGAAAAGTAATTAAAAAATCATCTGAACTGATTAAGAAGAACGGTAAGTTTGTTTTAGAGATCGGATTTGATCAAAAGAATAAAGTAATTAGTTTATTAAAAAAAGAGGGATTTTATATTAACAGTATTAACAAAGATCTTGCTAATAACGATCGATGTATAGTCTGTACAAAAATATAGTTTATTAAAATCATGGTAACATTTAGAAATAATAATAATAACAATAGAAGAAATAATTTTAGAAGAAACGACAGAAGCTTCAAATCAAACGGGGATAGACCAAAATTTGGATCAAATTTCTCTAACAATGAAAATTTTAAAAGAAAAGCTCCTGGTAGAAATAATCATAATGCACCAAAATTAATTGAAAAATATAACGATTTAGCTAGAGAAGCCTCTTCAAATGGTGACAAAATTTTATCTGAAAATTATCTTCAACACGCAGATCATTTTATGAGAGTTATGAATGAAAGAGAAAGTATTAGAAGAGAGCGATTTTCTGAGAATAAAAGTGAGGATAAAGCTAATCTTTCAGAGGAAACCAAGATACAAAATGAGGAAATTTCAAAAAGCAATATAGCTAATGAAGTAAAAAAAGAGAAAGAAGAAGAAAAAGTTCCAGAGACTCAAGCTTAAATTCTTAGTTTATCCCTATAATTTTTTCAGATTTTAAAACATCTAATTTGATTTTTTTAGTCTCAAAAATTTTTCTTTCTTCATCTTTTAAAATCTTTCCAGATGGCAATTTAAGTTTTTGAGAATTAACTTTTTTTCCATTAACTATAACTTCATAGTGTAAATGAGGACCAGTTGATTTACCAGTTGATCCTACATAACCTATAGTCTGACCTTGTTTAACTCTCACACCTGTTTTAATACCGCGAGCAAATTTTGACATATGTGCATAAATAGTTTGGTAAGTAGAATTATGTCTTATTTTAACACAATTTCCTCCTCCACCACACCATCCTGCTTTTTTTACTACACCATCTCCCGATGCCATAATAGGAGTTCCCATTGGTGCAGCAAAATCAGTTCCTCTATGCATTTTATTAAAACCATCTATAGGATGTTTTCTCATTCCAAAAGGAGATGAAAGCCTTGCACCATTTATTGGAGTCTTCATTAATGCTTTTTTAACACTTTTTCCATTTTTATCATAATGACCTTCACTTCCATCTCTATCAAAATAATACAGACTATTATCTTGACCACTAAGTTTTAGATTGGCAAAAAGAATTTCTCCACTTTCAACTATCTCATCTTTTTCGTTTAAAAATATTTCATACATAATTTGAAATTTATCTTGTTTTCTTATGTCTCTTTGAAAATCTACTTGAAATCCATAAATTCTTGCAAATTCAATTATTGTATTAGCTGGAATATCTTGCTCAGTTGCAGCTTTATAAAGACTTTGTAAAATTATATTTTCCTTATAAACTATTTCTTTATTCAGTTTTATTGATAAAATTTCCTCGTTAAATTTATCATTCTCAATATTTCTTTTTAAAAATATTTTTTGAGTATTTGAAGATTGATACACAAATTCACTAATTTTATTATTTGTTTGGTCTAAATTAAATTGAATTATTTGTTTTGTATTTAATTTGTTAAGATTAACTTTGTCTTTAAGAGAGTTTTTTATTTTTAGAATTTCACTTTTTTCAATTGAATAGCTTTCTAAAATTTTGTCAAAAGTTTCTCCAGATTTAATTTTATGTTTAATTCTTTTGTATTTAGGCTCAAGGTTATTAACTAAATGATTTAAAGTTTTTTTAAAATAAATATTATCAATTAAATTATTATAAGCTTGGATATTAATTTTTTTTTTGAAATTAAAATAACTCGCTGAAACAACCGTGATGGCAATTAAAAAAATAAGACCAAATATTTGAATATTTTTTCTGAATTTATTTTTTAAATTTTTAAGCATTTGAATATGAATAGGTTACAATTATTAGTTTAGAGAAACTTAAAAATCAAAAAAAACCCTTAAAAATCGATCATTTTAATCCAATTTTTTAATGTTAAACGCTTGATTTCCTATTATTTTAGCCTATAAGCACTGAACTTTCTCAGTAAAATTATTGTATCACAATAAATAAATGAGGATTATTGAGCCTTTTTTGCTCAATTAGCTATTTAAAACGTAAAAATTTAAGAAGAGAAGTGTGGACGGTTAAGGTTACCAAAAATTTGTCGTACACACTTCAACATCATATAAATTTTATTCTTAGAATTTATATGGAAGCTAGTGTGCGCCGTTTTTAAACTTGAGAGTTTGATCATGGCTCAGAACGTACGCTGGCGGCACGCCTAACACATGCAAGTCGAACGAAGTAGCAATACTTAGTGGCAGACGGGTGAGTAACATGTAGGTATCTGCCCTTTGGCCTGGAATAACACGAGGAAACTTGTGCTAATACCGGATAAGTCTTTACGGAGAAAGCTTTATGCACCATTGGATGAGCCTGCACTTGATTAGTTTGTTGGTGGGGTAATGGCCTACCAAGACTGTGATCAATAGCTGATTTGAGAGGATGATCAGCCACATTGGGACTGAGACACGGCCCAAACTCCTACGGGAGGCAGCAGTGGGGAATCTTGCACAATGGAGGAAACTCTGATGCAGCGATGCCGCGTGAGTGAAGAAGGCCTTTGGGTTGTAAAGCTCTTTCGTCGGGGAAGAAAATGACTGTACCCGAATAAGAAGGTCCGGCTAACTTCGTGCCAGCAGCCGCGGTAATACGAAGGGACCTAGCGTAGTTCGGAATTACTGGGCTTAAAGAGTTCGTAGGTGGTTGAAAAAGTTGGTGGTGAAATCCCAGAGCTTAACTCTGGAACTGCCATCAAAACTTTTCAGCTAGAGTATGATAGAGGAAAGCAGAATTTCTAGTGTAGAGGTGAAATTCGTAGATATTAGAAAGAATACCAATTGCGAAGGCAGCTTTCTGGATCATTACTGACACTGAGGAACGAAAGCATGGGTAGCGAAGAGGATTAGATACCCTCGTAGTCCATGCCGTAAACGATGTGTGTTAGACGTTGGAAATTTATTTTCAGTGTCGCAGCGAAAGCGATAAACACACCGCCTGGGGAGTACGACCGCAAGGTTAAAACTCAAATGAATTGACGGGGACCCGCACAAGTAGTGGAGCATGTGGTTTAATTCGAAGATACGCGCAGAACCTTACCAACACTTGACATGTTCGTCGCGACTCTAAGAGATTAGAGTTTTCGGTTCGGCCGGACGAAACACAGGTGCTGCATGGCTGTCGTCAGCTCGTGTCGTGAGATGTTGGGTTAAGTCCCGCAACGAGCGCAACCCTCACTTTTAGTTGCCATCATTAAGTTGGGCACTCTGAAAGAACTGCCAGTGATAAGCTGGAGGAAGGTGGGGATGACGTCAAGTCCTCATGGCCCTTACGTGTTGGGCTACACACGTGCTACAATGGTATCTACAACAGGAAGCAAGACTGCGAGGTCAAGCAAATCCCTAAAAGATACCTCAGTTCGGATTGCACTCTGCAACTCGAGTGCATGAAGCTGGAATTACTAGTAATCGTGGATCAGCGTGCCACGGTGAATGCGTTCCCGGGTCTTGTACACACCGCCCGTCACACCATGGGAGTTGGTTCTACCTTAAGGCAAGGTTTAATACCCTTGACCACGGTATAGTCAGCGACTGGGGTGAAGTCGTAACAAGGTAGCCGTAGGGGAACCTGCGGCTGGATTACCTCCTTTCTAAGGATGAATGAAAGTAAAATTTCATTCTAAATAATATACAGGTAATGTTGACCGTCCTCATTTCTCTTCTTAAAGCAGTGTTTCTCTTGCATGGGGGCCGGTAGCTCAGTTGGTTAGAGCACACCCTTGATAAGGGTGGGGTCGAAAGTTCGAGTCTTTCTCGGCCCACCAATTTAAGATCATGGGGGATTAGCTCAGCTGGGAGAGCGCCTGATTTGCATTCAGGAGGTCAGCGGTTCGATCCCGCTATCCTCCACCAAAACACTTAGTTATAAAAAATTGTAAATATAAATAATAATTAATATCAATATCTATATCCGAACATTAGTAATGTTATTAGCTAATGTTCAAAATAAAAATTTGATTCAACACAGAATTTTTTTCTGTGCATAAATCAAGCGTTTAAGGGCGTGTAGTGGATGCCTTGGCACTGAAAGCCGATGAAGGACGTGATATACTGCGATAAGTTTCGGGGAGCTGTATGTAAGTTTTGATCCGAAAATTTCCGAATGGGGAAACCCACCACTTTATGTGGTACTTTAAGCTGAATACATAGGTTTAAAGAGACAACCTGGAGAACTGAAACATCTAAGTAACCAGAGGAAAAGAAATCAATTGAGATTCCGTTAGTAGTGGCGAGCGAACGCGGACTAGGCCAGTAGTTTTGTTAAAAAAATTTGAATAGTTTGGAAATGCTAACCATAGAGGGTGATAGTCCCGTATGAGTAATGTTTAACAAAATTCTTGAGTAAAGCGGGACACGTGAAATCCTGCTCGAACATAGGGGGACCACCCTCTAAGCCTAAATACTCTTCAGTGACCGATAGTGAACTAGTACCGTGAGGGAAAGGTGAAAAGAACCCCTATTAGGGGAGTGAAATAGAACCTGAAACTGCATGCCTACAATCAGTCGAAGCTCTTTTTAGAGTGACGGCGTACCTTTTGTATAATGGGTCAGTGACTTAATTTATAAAGCAAGCTTAAGCCATCTAGGTGTAGGCGTAGCGAAAGCAAGTCTTAATAGGGCGATTAGTTTTATGAATTAGACCCGAAAACGAATGAGCTTACCATGAGCAGGTTGAAAGTTGGGTAACACCAACCGGAGGACCGAACCAGTTGACGTTGAAAAGTCTTTGGATGACTTGTGGTAAGGGGTGAAAGGCCAACCAAATTCGTAGATAGCTGGTTTTCCGCGAAAACTATTTAGGTAGTGCGATGAATAAATAGATGCTTAGAGGTAGAGCACTAAATGGGCTAGGGGGAAGAGATTCTTACCAAACCTAATAAAACTCCGAATGCTAAGTATTGTTCTTCATCAGACAGACTGTGGGTGCTAAGGTCCATGGTCGAGAGGGAAAGAGCCCAGACCACCAGATAAGGTCCCCAAATTATGATTAAGTGTGAAAGGATGTGGAAATTCCTTAACAGCCGGGAGGTTGGCTTAGAAGCAGCCATCCTTTAAAGATAGCGTAACAGCTCACCGGTCTAATAGAGTTTCTGCGCCGAAGATGTAACGGGGCTAAAATCATATACCGAATCTGTGGGTTTATAAAATTTTCGAATTTTATAAGCGGTAGCGGAACGTTCTGTAAGCCTGTGAAGGGATACCCGTGAGGGATCCTGGAGGTATCAGAAGTGCGAATGCTGACATAAGTAACGATAAAAGAAGTGAAAAACTTCTTCGCCGAAAATCCAAGGGTTTCTGCGCAAGGTTAATCCGCGCAGAGTTAGTCGGCACCTAAGGCGAGGGCGAAAGCCGTAGTCGATGGAAATAAGGTTAATATTCCTTAACCAGATGGTAGTGACGGATCTTGTAAGTTGTGTGCTCTTAATGGATTGAGCATGCCGCGAAAAGGTTCCAAGAAATAGCTCCATCATTAGACCGTACCCTAAACCGACACAGGTGGATTAATAGAGTATATTTAGGCGCTTGAGAGAATGATGTTGAAGGAACTCGGCAAAATGCTTCCGTAACTTCGGGATAAGGAAGACCTGTTTTTAGGCAACTAAAGATAGGTGGCACAAGCCAGGGAGAAGCGACTGTTTATCAAAAACACAGGGCTCTGCTAACACGTAAGTGGATGTATAGGGTCTGACGCCTGCCCGGTGCTGGAAGGTTAATGCGGTTGGTGCAAGCTAACTTCTGAAGCCCCAGTAAACGGCGGCCGTAACTATAACGGTCCTAAGGTAGCGAAATTCCTTGTCGGGTAAGTTCCGACCTGCATGAATGGCGTAACGATTTCTCCGCTGTCTCCAACATCAACTCAGTGAAATTGAATTCTCCGTGAAGATGCGGAGTTCGCGTAGTTAGACGGAAAGACCCCGTGCACCTTTACTGCAACTTTACATTGGTATTAGGAAAAACATATTTAGCATAGGAGGGAGACATCGAGACAAAGGCGTCAGCTTTTGTGGAGTCACCAGTGAAATACCTCTTTTGTTTTTCTTGATATCTAACTGATTGCCGTCATCCGGCATCAAGACATTGTATGGTGGGTAGTTTGACTGGGGCGGTCGCCTCCCAAATAGTAACGGAGGCGTGCGAAGGTAGGCTCAGAACGGTCAGAAATCGTTCGTAGAGTGCAATGGCATAAGCCTGCCTGACTGTGAGACTGACAAGTCGAGCAGAGACGAAAGTCGGTCATAGTGATCCGGTGGTTCTGAGTGGAAGGGCCATCGCTCAACGGATAAAAGGTACGCCGGGGATAACAGGCTGATACTGCCCAAGAGCTCATATCGACGGCAGTGTTTGGCACCTCGATGTCGGCTCATCACATCCTGGGGCTGGAGCAGGTCCCAAGGGTTTGGCTGTTCGCCAATTAAAGTGGTACGTGAGCTGGGTTCAGAACGTCGTGAGACAGTTCGGTCCCTATCTGCTATGCGTGTAGAAGAATTGAGAGGAGTTGACCCTAGTACGAGAGGACCGGGTTGAACATACCACTGGTGGACCGGTTGTAGCGCCAGCTGCAGTGCCGGGTAGCTAAGTATGGACGAGATAACTGCTGAAAGCATCTAAGCGGGAAACTCACCTCAAAACTAGTTCTTCCTATAGAGCCGTGGTAGACCACCACGTTGATAGGCTGGATGTGGAAGCGCAGTAATGCGTGCAGCTGACCAGTACTAATAGCTCAAATGGCTTGATTTATGCACTGAAAAAAATTTTATTTCTTTATTGGTATTATTAATTAATCTATACAAAAAACTATTAAGTAATTTTTATTAATGTCAAAAATAAGAATAATACCAATTTTAACTTTTTTATTTTTTTTTTTTATAACTTTTTATTTCCTCACTACACTTGGACTAGACTTAAAAGAAATCTCAAATAAAGAGCACCTTCTTTTTTTCTACAATAGCTTAAACGTAAATTTTGAAAAAAATTTCTTAAATAGCTTTATTTATTTATTATTATCTACAGTTTATATTTTTTTCTTAGGATTCCCACTACCATTAATAATTATAACCTCAATTATTTTTAACTCTTTTTTTGCAATAGCAATATCTGTTACCTCTATTACTTTTGGTTCACTTTTAACTTATGTTTTTTTTCTTAGAACTATAAAATTTAGTTTATATGATTACTCTACTAAAATTAATAAATTAAAAAAATATTTAAAAAAAAATGAGCTGTTGTCAGTTTTTTTTTTTAGGATTTTTTCAGGTGGTCTTCCTTTTTTAATCCAAAACCTTATTATTTTTAGTCTTAATGTAAAAAAACTTAGTTTTTTTATTGGAACTTTATTAAGCTCAATTATTGGAGTTTCAATTTTAGTTTTATTTGGAAAAAATTTAATAATATTTATTAAATCTATAATTATTTGATGAAAAATAAAAAGTTTAATATTTCATTATTTTTGATAATTTTTACTTATCTTTATATTTGCTTTAAATTTAATGTTTATTCTTTTGAAAATTTAATCACTCTATCTGAAAAAAAATCTTTTTTTGGATCTTATGATGTATTTGAATGGGAACTAAAATTTTTTGAAGATAAATATGATAAATTTATGTCGGGCGAAATTATTTATAATGAAGGAAATAAATTTATAAATATTTTTATAGTTGAATTTTTGAGATTTATTGGCATTAGCTTTCCAAGTTTCAAGGGCTATTATAATCTAATAGTTGAAATTTACATTTTCCTATTTTCACTTTTCACTTCTGTTATTCTTCTAAAGTTTAAAGAAAGATATGGAATAAATGCTACTTTGATATACGTATTATTACTATCCTTTACAATTCCGATATATATTTTTTTACGGTCCCCAACTTTCTTTGGACCCATATTACTATGCTTTACTTCAGTTGTTGTTATGTCTTTTTTAAAGATGAATTATCTAATTCATCTTATTGTAACTTCTTTGATCTATTTTGTTTGTTTGTATTTTAGTCCAGCAAATTTTTTTATATATATTTCTATATTATTAACACCTTATTTATTTATGGAAAAAAATATTGTTACATTTAAATCTTTGTTTAATTTAAATGTAATTAAATCCTATAAAATATTTTTATCTTTTTTTCTAATTTGTTTCGTCACACTTATATGTTTAATATTTTCAGAATTTGTTCACTCAAAAAGCGAGATTTCATTTATTAAAGACTTATTTTTACCCAAATTAAAATATTATTTATTTCAATTTCCATGTTCAAACGATCGAATAATTTGTTATTTAGGAGCGATCCTTGGTGAGAGCAGAATGGTTTTTGACAATTTTTACACTTTTATACCTTTTTTTCATACAGGGACAAATGCTTATGATGGTACAATTTCAAAGGAAATAAGATTGTTTTCACCTTTAAATCTAACAATCATCTTTTTTATATTAATTTTTCTAGTCAAATCAAAAGATTTAACACCTCTAAGAAACTCTTGTTTTTTAGGGTTATTTGGTATTATTTCTTACATTGCTATTTTCCCTTATCAAATTATTACTTATCAATTTACTGTAGGTTGGTTACTATTTCCTTATTACATATATTTAATTGCATATGTCTCATGTATTTTAACAAAATTTATTAAGACTAATAAATTTATTATTATAATTTTTTTTACTTTTTATCTTGTTTCAGTTTATAGATTTTTTACTTTAGAAAATGTAAAATATTTAAGTTTTTAATTATTGAGTATATAAAAAATTAAAATAATATAAATTTATGAAACCATATATTCAAAATAGAAAAGATTTAGTTGCTTACCAAAAAGATATTATTGTAAAATTAAAAAAATTAGCTCAATCAACTAATAATAATCGAGCAAGAATTAAAATTCATAAATCTGAAAGAGATAAAACAAATGAAATGATTATAGCGCTAAAAAAAAATAGCTATATAAGACCTCATATTCACCCAAATTCAAAAACAGAGTCATATCACATTATTAAAGGTAAAATGAATGTTTATGTTTTTTCAAAAAAAGGGAAAAAAATTAAAGTAATTAAAATGGGTCATTTAGGAACTAATCTAAATTTTTTTTACAGGGCTAATAAGAGTTATTATCATCTTCCTATGGCAGTGACAGAATGGTGTATTTATCATGAGGTTTATTCAGGACCATTTAAAAAAGTGAAGGATGTTAAATATGCAAAATGGTCACCACTAGAATTTGAAAAAAAATCAGTAAATAAATTTTTAAGCAAGATAGGTCATAGATAAATACATATGCACTATGATTTAAAAAAAATTATCAAAGTATTCAGAAAGAATTTATCAAGATATATTTGTATTAAAAACAAAATATATTTATTAGGTTTTATCAAGTAATTTAACTTTTTTCTTAATAAGTCCATCCATTTTTTTATAATTGTAATTTTTACTAATTTTGTCTCTACTTTTAAGTAAGTTAATTTTAGCTCTAGGTTCGATATATTTTATCTCTTTATGATCAACAATATCAAAATCTAATTTTCTATTTGAGTATTCTTTTATTTTTTTTGCTAAAATTGATCTTGAAATATTTTCTTTATTAGAAATATGTACTATCTTTTTTTTTGACCTTAAATGTTTTTGTATTATTTCACATGTATCATTAACATTAGTAATAGAAAAAAAATTATTTTTTGCCATTTTTGCATTTTTATTTTTTAAACTATTATATGTTAATTCAATAACACATCTTTTATGTAGAATTTCATCACTGTTCCAACTTGTTCTTAAAATTACAAAATTATCTGTTTTTTTTTGAATA
Source organism: uncultured Pelagibacteraceae bacterium (assembly GCA_902605605.1). Lineage (GTDB taxonomy): Bacteria > Pseudomonadota > Alphaproteobacteria > Pelagibacterales > Pelagibacteraceae > Pelagibacter. The sequence goes on along the minus strand of CACLDI010000002.1, from coordinate 7,782 downwards.
TATTTTTCAATTTCATATTTTGCTTTACCATAATAATTTAGAGGATTTGGTTTATCTTTTTCAATAAAAAAACTTTTTTTTCCATTAAATACTTCAACAGAAGACATAAAAATAACTTTACAATTTAAAGTAATAATTTGATCAATTAGTTTTTTGGTCATGGTGATGTTTAATAATTTTGCCTCATTTTTATTTTTTGAAATCCATCCAGGATTAGAATAAGCTGATAAAATTATAAAAATATCCCCTGATTTAATTTTTTTATCAATCTTTGATATGTTGTCTTTTTTTAAATCAAATTTAATAAATTTAATATTTTTTTTTTTTGAATTATAGGTCCCAATTACATTAAATTTTTTTTTTAATTTTATAAATAATTTTTGCCCGATTAAACCAGATGCACCAATTATAAAAATTCTCATCAATTATTTGTGTTTGCTATGGGCATTTTTATGAAAGGATACATCTCACTTAAATCTGATGGAGCAAAAGATCCATCATTATTTTTTTTATAGCCTTGTTTGAACAAAGCTGGTTGATTCTCGTCAACTATTAGATCAATTATAATTGGGCCACTAATTTTATTAGCATACTTTAAAAAGTCATTAGATTTTTTAAGTGTGTCTAATTTTTTGTATTTTATTTTAAAAGCTTTTCCTAAATTGGAAAAATTTGGAAACGAAATTCCATCTTTTGGATGTGTACCAAAATATCTTTCACTAAGAAATTCTTTTTGAGTATGTCTGATTGCTAAATATCCATTGTTATTAACAACAACAATAATAACGTTAATATTTTCTTGATATATTGTTTGTAAATCTTGGCAGTTCATTAGAAAACTTCCATCACCGATTATGCAGATATGTTTTTTAAAAATTTTAGATTTATAAGATCCAATTGTCTCAGAAAGTCCAGTGCCCATAGATGATATAGCTGAAGAGCAAGTTATTTTTGTTTTTGTATCTATCATTGAACTTTGGAAACCAGCGTAAAGAGCTGTACCACCTCCATCTACTATTATATTTTTTTTTCCTTTTACTACTGATGTCAATTTTCTTATAAAAGAGTTGGAATTTGGAATTTTTCGCTCTACAGGTTTATACCAATTAAGTTTTTTAAATTGTCTTAATTCGTTACTTTTCTTTTTATTTATCTTATTAATTACTTTTTTTAGATATTCTTTACAGTCCATATTGATTTTTAGATCAAATTTTACATTTAGGTTCTTTAATTGATCGTTATCTATGTTAACTATTATCTTTTTGGCATTAGGAGCAAAATTTTCATAAAGTGTTGTCGTATGTGGAATTGATAAATGGTTTCCCAAACAAATTAGTAAGTCAGAGCTAAATATTGCTTTATTAGCACCCCTTTGACCACTCATACCAATTATTCCTAAATTAGAGTTGTTCTTTGTGCTTAATAAATCAGCTGTATTCCAAGTCAAAACACATGGTATAGATTTATTTTCTAAAACTTTTTTAATGTAGTTTTTATTAACACCAGACAAAACAACTCCATAGCCTAATACAAATAATGGTTTTTTTGAATGATTGATAAGTTTAATTGATTTTTCAATTATATTACTTTTATTATTTTTAATTTTTTCAGGAAGACTTTCCCTTATTTTCTTGATTTTTTTTATATTTTGCCATTGGATATCAAGCGCAATATCTACCCAAACTGGTCCTGGTCTTCCAGAGATTGCAATCTTAATTGCTTTATTAATTTCATTTTGAAAATTTTTAGTATCATTTAGAAAGACAGTATATTTTGTTATTGGTTGCACAATATCACAGATATTAGTTTCTTGAGTTCCAACTTGTCTTACTTTTTTTTTGTAGGAAGTATGTATAGCTCTTGCTTGACCACTTATAAATATTATAGGAATTGAGTCCTGCCAGGCAGCTAATAATCCTGTTATAGCATTAGTTGAACCAGGCCCAGTAGTTACAACTGCACATCCAATTCCATTAACACTTTTTGCATAAGATACCGCAGCTAAAGCCGCTGACTGCTCATGATGTGTGAATGTTACATCAATTTTTTTTTTTATAAATGAATCAAAAATATGCACTACTGCTCCACCTTGCAGGCCAAACGCATTTTTAAGATTATTTTTTTTTAAAATTTCTGCTAATAAATCTGTCGTTTTCATTTTAAATTAAAGTGTTTAAAATTGTTTAATTATATATAATAGTTATTAAGATATGGAAATTGATTTTATAACAGATAATCACAAAAAAACAAAAAGAGACTATCTAGGTCGTGTAAACAAAATTAATAAATCAGAGGCTGCAATAAAAGCAAAAAAATGGGATTATGATTATTGGGATGGGTCTAGAGATATAAACTATGGTGGATATCACTATGATGGAAGGTGGAAACCTATAGCAAAAAGAATTGTTGATTTTTATAAAATTAAAGGAGGACAAAAGATATTAGATATAGGTTGTGGGAAAGGTTTCTTATTATATGAAATAAAAAAACAAGTACCTGAGGCTATTATTAGAGGATTAGATATCTCAAATTATGCAATTAAAAACGCAAAAGAAGAAGTTAAAAATTATCTTGATCAAGGAAATGCAAATAAACTTCCATACAAAGACAAAGAATTTGATTTAATTTTAAGTATCAATACTCTTCACAATTTATATTGTTTTGATTTATTTTTTGCACTGAAAGAAATTGAAAGAGTGGGAAAAGAAAAAAAATATATATGCATTGAATCTTATAGAAATGAGGTTGAAAAGGTAAATTTGTTGTATTGGCAAGTTACATGTGAGTCCTTTTTTAACACTGAAGAATGGGAATGGATCTTTAAACAAACAAATTATAAAGGTGACCATTCTTTTATTTATTTTGAATAAAAAAAATGAAAATTAAAAAATCTATTGGAGCTATATTAGTGAAGCAAAATCAAGATTTGGCTATAGATTATTTTGACTTCCCAAAAAAACTTTTCAAAGGACAGGTATTAGTAAGAATTAAATTGGCAGGTATTTGCGGATCGCAAATAGGTGAAATCAAAGGTGTTAAAGGAAAAGATCCATATTTACCACATTTACTTGGACACGAAGGCGTTGGGTTTGTGATTGATAAACATCAGTCTGTCAAAAAATGTAAAAAAGGAGATAAAGTTTTATTACATTGGATGCCGTCGAAGGGAATTGATGCAGAGAACCCTAAATATTCGTGGAAAAATAAAACTTTAAATTCAGGAAAAATTACTACATTTAGCAAATACTCAATTATTTCTGAGAATAGGTTGACCAAAATTGGTAAAAAAATAAATAATTACAATGCTGTTTTATTAGGTTGTACAGCTAGCACAGCCATAGGCTCTGTTAAAAAAATTGCCAAGGTAAAAAGAAATTCTAGTGTAGTAGTTTCAGGATGTGGATTAATTGGTCAATTTATTATCAAATTACTATCTCAAGAAAAAATAAAAAATATAATAGCAATTGATAATAATAAAAAAAAAATTTATGAAGCGAAAAAAAAAGGAGCTCATGAGCTAGTCTTAATTAAAAACAATTCAAATAAAAATTTTTTTAGTTTAAAAAATAAAATAGATTATTTTTTTGAATGTTCAGGAAATATTGAACTTTTAAATAACGGTTTTAAAATTTTAAAGTCTAATGGAACAATAGTTTTAATTGGAGTTACAAAAAAAGGTAAACTTGCAAAGTTTAACCCTTTAGAAATTAACCTTGGTAAAAAAATAAAAGGCTCAAAGGGAGGAATGTTTAATCCAGACAAAGATATTACAAAATACAATAAGATATTGCAAAATATTAAAATATCAAATAAAAATTTTATCCAAGGTACTTACAAAATTGATAAAATAAACTTTCTAATAAAAAAAATGATATCTGGAAAAATTTCAGGAAAACCAATTGTTAGATTTGATTAATATATTTACTCAAGAGAACTTATGAAATTTAAATCTAAAAAAAAATGTAATATATGTAACAAAAATTTTCATTTCCAAAATACAATTAACTTACCAAAATTACCAATAACAGAAATTTTTTTAAAATCCCCCAGGTATGAAAAAAAAATATTTTACGACCAAAAATTGAAATATTGCTCAAGTTGTCATCATATGCAATTACAAAACCAATATGATACTGCTTTTTTTTATAATCAAAGCTATTTAACATCATCAACTAATTCTTATTCTGGTCGTTATACTAATGACGTATTTTATGAATTTCTTAAAAAAAATATTGATTTTAATAAAAAATATAAAATTTTAGAAGTTGGCGCAAATGATCTTTATTTAATTAAAAAAATTAAGAAAATAATAAAATCAGCTTGCACAATTGATCCTTGTATTAAACCAGATAAAAAAGTTAAAAAAGTTAGTTACATAAAAAAATTTTTGGAGGATACAACCAATTCTGATATTAATTTTGTTCCAGATATTGTTATTTGTAGTCACACATTAGAACATATAGAAAATCCAAATAAATTTATAAATTTGATTACAAGTTTAGGAAATAACAAGACAAAATATTTTTTTCAATTTCCAAGTTGTGAGAGTTTAGTTGATAGAAAAGCCTTTGATCAAATACATCATCAACATTTTAATTATTTTTCAATTAACTCAATCTCAAAATTGTTAAATAAATTAAAATTCTCGGTAAAGAAATATGAAATAGGAGAATTGCATTATGGTTCACTAATGATTTATTTTACGAAATCAGATCCTACCCACAAAAATAAAAATTTTAATGTGGTTAAACTTGACAAAAAATTAGCCACTATTTACCAAGAATATGAAGCTTATATGAGCAACTTAGTTAAAATTATTCAAAAATATAAAAAAAGAGGAACCAAAATTTACGGCATAGGGGCTGGACTAATGTTACCTTTAGTAAATTACCATTTAAAAAATATTCTTAATGATGCTGATGGTATTTTAGATGATGATAAAAATAAAATTAATAAATTTTATCCAAAAATGAAAACAAAAATTTTAAGTTTAAAAAAAACTGATTTAAAAAATTCAATAGCTTTAATATGTTCAACTGCATCGTCTATAACTACAAGAAAACTTGCAGAGTTGTGTAGAATAAAGAACGCTAAGATTATAATAATACCAAGCATGACCCTATAGTAAATGAATATTGATTTAAAAAACAAAATAGTATTAATTACAGGTGGCGCTACTGGTCTAGGGAAGGGAATGGCTATAGCTCTTGCGAATTCAAATGCAAAAGTAATTGTCACATCTAGAAATTTCAAGGATATAAAAAGCATTTCAAAGCACAAAAGTGGTAATATCTTTGGATACAATTTAGATGTCACTAAATCAGCACAACTTGAAAGGCTATATAAAAATATAAAAAAAAAATATAAGAAAGTTGATATTCTAATCAATAATGTTGGCCACACTTTAAATGTCAAAGATCCTTTTACTGAAATAAAAGACTGGAAAAGGGTAATGGACTTAAACTTTTTTACATCTGTTAATGTAATTAATAAATTCATTTCTGATATGAAAAAAAAAAACTGGGGAAGAATAATAAATATTACATCTATAGCTGGAATAGAAATAAGTGGACCCTCAACATTTAATGCATCTAAAGCAGCTTTAACTGCTTATACAAGAAGTGTCGGTAGACAACTAGCAATTGAAAAAAGAAATATTGTGATGACAGCTGTTGCACCAGGCATAATTGCAACTGAAAGAGGTCACTGGAATAAAAAAACTATTAAAAGTGCTCATGCAAGAAATTATTTAAAAAATAGAACTGCTTTGGGTAGGTTTGGTACAATAGATGAATTTACAGGTATAATTGTATTTTTAAGTTCAGAAAAAGCATCATTTTTTCATGGAGCAATAATCCAACCAGATGGCGGTCAATCCAGACAGTATATGACTTTTAACTATTTATAATAGTTAAGTCGTCCTTTTTAAAAAATCAGATGCAAAAATATTCAGCTTGTCATATTTTTTTTTTATTTTTAAAAATTTACTAAATTTTGGATAAACATATCTAATATCAGATTTTTTTAAGAGAAAATCTTTGCATAAATAAATTTTGAGTTTATTTTTGATTATAAAATTATGAATTCTTTGAATTCTAAAAATTTTATTTTTATCATTAAAATTACAAATTAAATTTAAACTTATACTTAAGCCATCGTCTGAAAAACACAAATATCCTAAACTTTTTTTATGAATTTTTATACCAGTTATTAAAGAACTTAAATGTTCTTTTTTTAGAATTTTAAAAAATTTTTCTAATAGGTTTTTTTTTTTATTTGGTATTATAAATTGTATTTCAACAAAAGAGTTAGGATGAATTAGTTCTGGTAAATTAATTAATTGCGATTGCGATAAGTTAAGAATATCTTGTGTTCTATCTACTTTTCTATCTTCTTTTTTATTAAGAATATAAAAAAAATAATTAATAATACTCATCATATTATTTTTCATAAATATAGATAAAATGAATTTTATTATTTTGTCTTTTAACTTAAATTGAATTTTTTTTTTTAAATTAAGTTCTTTTTTTAAATATTTACTTTTGTATATTATTCCTCTTTCTCTTTTAGTATCAATCCAACTGTAAATATAGTCATAATTTACATTATCTATTTGTAAAGTATCAATAATTTCTTTAACGTTTTTACATTTAAAACTTTTTGTAACAACATTTTTATAAATTGTTTTTAATTCAATTTGAACTTCTAGGATTATCCCAATTAAACCAAGACCACTAATAATAGATATAAAAAGTTCTTTATTTTTATTTTTATTGCATATTTTGATTTTTCCATTTGATAATAATATTTTTATATTGATGATCTTTTCACCAAAAGTACCATATTTAAAACTATCCTTTCCATGAACATTGTTTGAAATACATCCACCAATAGTAATATTTGAATAACCAGGATAATTATAAAAATTCAAATTTTTGGATGCTAAAAAATTACTAACCTCATTTAATTTGACATTTGAAGAGATTTTCAAAATATTTCTTTTTTCCAATTTTATTACTTTTCTAAAGCTTCTTAGATTAATAATAATTCCTTTTCTTAGACTAATAGTATCAAACCAACTTTTTGAATTACCCACACATAAAATGTTTTTATTATTCTTTTTGGCATAAAATAAAATCTCTTTTAATTCTTTTATATTTTTTGGATAAACATAAAATGCCTTATTGTTTTGATCATTAATATTGAAGTTAGAATAATAATTAATTTTTTTTAACTTAATATTACCCAGTTTTTGTTTCATGATTTGTATTTATATTATTGCAGCTATATATTAAACATATTTTGTATGACTACTAAAAAAAATTTTTTAATAATTGGAGCAAACTCATTTTTAGGTTTAAATTTAATTATAAATTTAGATAAGAAATTCTCTGACTCAAATTTTTATCTTTTAACAAGAAAAGATTTCAAGTTTTCATCAAATAATTTAGAAAATTCAAATAATTATTCTTATTTTAATTGTGACTTGATTGAAAAAGATCAAATCTCAGAAACAATTAATAAGATTTTGAAAAAATCTAATAATAAAATAGATTATGTAATTTTTTTGGCAATTTCTAAAACTACCGTGCCATTTGAAAAAATTAGTTTAGAAGAAATTGAAGATGATGTAGAAGTAAATATTTTATCCACACTAAATATAATAAAAAAAATACTTCCTAGCATGATAAATAATAATTCAGGACATTTAATTAATATTTCATCTGGAACGGGTATAGTTGGTTTGGGTAATGCTTCAATATATTCAATGTCTAAAAGTGC
>CACLDI010000001.1 GCA_902605605.1 uncultured Pelagibacteraceae bacterium | reverse complement strand
CTCCAGTATTTGATGGAGCTAAAGAAAAAAATGTTACCGAAATGCTTGAATTAGCAAAATTACCAGGTTCTGGTCAAACATATTTATGGGATGGAAGAACAGGTGAGAAATTTGATAGACCAGTAACAGTTGGAATTATTTATATGTTAAAACTTCATCATTTAGTTGAAGATAAAATACATGCAAGATCAACAGGACCTTACAGTTTGGTTACACAACAACCCCTTGGAGGTAAAGCTCAACTTGGTGGTCAAAGATTTGGTGAAATGGAAGTTTGGGCTCTTGAGGCTTATGGTGCCTCATACACCCTTCAGGAAATTTTAACTGTTAAGTCTGATGACGTAGCTGGTAGAGTTAAAGTTTACGAGACAATCGTTAAAGGTGAAGAGAATTTTGAGTCAGGTATTCCAGAGTCATTTAACGTATTAGTTAAAGAAATCAAATCATTAGCATTAAATGTGGAGCTAAATTAAATGAAAAAAGAATTAACAGATCTATTTAAAAATACTGAAATATCTGAAGCCCAAAATTTTAATAGTATTAAAATTTCTCTAGCTAGTCCTGAAAAAATTAAATCCTGGACATATGGTGAAATTAAAAAACCTGAAACAATAAACTATAGAACTTTCAGACCTGAAAAAGATGGTTTGTTCTGTGCGAGAATTTTTGGTCCGATTAAAGATTACGAATGTTTATGTGGAAAATATAAACGAATGAAATTTAGAGGAATTATTTGTGAGAAATGTGGTGTTGAGGTTACAAAATCGAATGTAAGAAGAGAAAGAATGGGCCACATTAATCTTGCTACACCAGTAGCACACATATGGTTCTTAAAATCACTACCTAGTAGAATTGCATTAGCTGTTGACATGAAGCTTAAAGAGATAGAGAGAGTTCTTTACTTTGAGAATTTTATCGTCATAGAACCTGGTTTAACTGGTCTACAAAAAAATCAATTATTAAATGAAGAAGAATTAGCAAAATATCAAGATGAGTTTGGTGAAGAGTCGTTTACTGCAGGAATAGGTGCTGAAGCTGTTCTTGAGATGCTTAAGAATTTAGATTTGGAACAAGAGAGAAAAAATTTAGTTAATTTTATTAAAGAAACAAAATCAAAAGTTAACGAAGAAAGAGCTATTAAAAGACTAAAACTTTTAGAGTCATTTATTGAAACTGGCCAAAAACCAGAGTGGATGATTATGACAGTTGTCCCTGTAATTCCACCAGAATTGAGACCACTTGTTCCATTAGATGGTGGTAGGTTTGCAACTTCTGATCTAAATGATCTTTATAGAAGAGTAATCAATAGAAATAATAGATTAAAAAGATTAATGGACCTTAAGGCTCCAGACATTATTGTTCGAAACGAAAAAAGAATGCTCCAAGAATCAGTTGACGCATTATTTGACAACGGACGAAGAGGAAGAGTAATTACTGGTACAGGAAAAAGACCTCTTAAATCACTTGCCGAAATGCTTAAAGGCAAGCAAGGTAGGTTTAGACAAAACTTATTAGGAAAACGTGTAGATTACTCTGGTAGATCTGTAATTGTTGTTGGTCCAGATTTAAAACTTCATGAGTGTGGCTTACCTAAAAAAATGGCTTTAGAATTATTTAAACCATTCTTGTATGCAAGATTAAATAAACTAGGTTTAGCCTCAACAATTAAGCAGGCCAAAAAACTTGTTGAAAAAGAAACCAATGCAGTTTGGGATGCACTTGAGTTAATTGTAAGAGAGCACCCAGTATTACTAAATAGAGCACCGACACTTCATAGGCTTGGTGTACAAGCATTTGAACCAAAATTAATTGAGGGAGATGCAATTGAACTTCATCCCTTGACATGTGCAGCATTTAATGCTGATTTTGATGGTGACCAGATGGCGGTCCACGTACCTTTGAGTTTAGAAGCTCAGTTAGAGGCAAGAATTTTAATGTTATCGACTAATAACATTCTTTCACCTTCAAATGGTAAACCTATTATTGTTCCAAGTCAGGATATGATCTTAGGAATTTATTACCTATCGCAAGAGCCAGTTACTGATAAACCAGCTGGTTATTTTGTTGATTCTGATCAAATTGAATTTGCATTATCTTCTGGTCAGATAAAGGTACACAGTACAATCATATCTAGATTTGAAACTGTTGATGATAAAGGAAATAAAAAATTTGAAAAATATACTTCAACGGCTGGAAGATTCTTACTAGCAAATTTATTACCGAAAAATAGTAATATTAAATTCTCTTTAATAGATAGATTACTACCTAAAAAAGTAGTTTCTGAAATTATTGATATTGTCTTTAGATTTTGTGGACAAAAAACTACAGTTATATTCTGTGATAAATTAAAAGATCTAGGATTTAAGCATGCGTTTAAAGCTGGAATATCATTTGGAAAAGATGATCTGGTAATTCCTGAGAGTAAAACACAATTAATTGATGATACTAAAAAATTAATTGCAGACTATGAAACACAGTATGCAGAAGGATTAATTACAAGAGGTGAAAAATACAACAAGGTTGTTGATGCTTGGTCTAAGTGTACAGATAAAGTAGCTGGTGAAATGATGAAAGGTATTTCTGCAACTGAGAAAACATCAGAGGGATTAAAAATTAATTCAGTATTCATGATGGCTGATAGTGGTGCAAGAGGTTCTGCTGCCCAAATGAAGCAATTAGCTGGAATGCGTGGCCTAATTGCAAAACCATCTGGGGAAATCATTGAAAGTCCAATTATTTCTAACTTTAAAGAAGGTTTAACAGCTTTAGAATATTTTAATTCAACTCACGGAGCAAGAAAAGGTCTTGCTGACACCGCTCTTAAAACTGCGAGTTCTGGTTATTTAACGAGAAGACTTTGTGATGTTGCACAGGACTTAACAATTACAAAAGTTAAATGTGAAAGCCCAGGATTTATTGAACTTTCAGAGATTTTAGAGGGTGGAAATGTTGTTGTAAGTTTATCTGAAAGAGCATTGGGAAGAGTAACAGCTGCAGATGTTAAAAATCCATTAAGTGGTGAAGTAATAATTAAAAAAGAAGAAATGATTGATGAAGCTGGCTGTGATAAAATTGATGCTGCTGGAGTAAAATCAATTAAAGTTTATTCAGTAATGACATGTAGTTCTAAAGAGGGTGTTTGTGCAACATGTTATGGTAGAGACTTATCTAGAGGCAAGATGGTCCATGTTGGTGAAGCTATTGGAATGATATCTGCACAATCAATCGGTGAGCCAGGAACCCAGTTAACAATGAGAACTTTCCACGTTGGTGGTACAGCATCAGTAAAACAAGATTCTCAGATTGTTACTAAGAGTGAAGGAACTTTGAAGATTTTAAACTCAAATATTTTAGAAGACTCTAAGAAAAACTTAATTGTTATGGGAAGAAATACTCAACTTTCTATTGAAGATGATAAAGGAGTTCAAATAGCGGTTTACAAAGTTGCTTATGGTTCAAGATTATTTTTTAACAATGGAGATAAAGTTAAAGCAAACACAAAAATTTGTGAATGGGATCCATATACAACACCAGTTATAGCTGAGAAAAGTGGTGAAGCTAGTTTTGTTGATTTGATTGATGGTGTTTCTATTCAAGAAACTACTGATGATGCGACTGGTATATCATCTAAATCTGTAATTGACTGGAGAGGTCAATCTAAAAGTACTGATTTAAAACCAAGAATTACTTTAAGAGATGAAAAAGGAAACGTAATTAAAAAAGCGGATGATAATGAAGCAAGATATTATCTAGTTCCAGATTCAATTTTATCCATAAAAGATGGACAAAAAGTTTTTGCAGGAGACGTTATTGCAAGATTACCTAAAGAGACTACTAAAACAAAAGATATTACTGGAGGACTCCCAAGAGTTGCGGAACTATTTGAAGCAAGAAAAGCAAAAGACAGTGCAATTATTGCTGAAAATGATGGTCAAGTAGTTTTTGGTAAAGAAGTGAGAGGTAAGCAAAGAGTTTCAATTGTACCAGAAGATGGAGCCGAGCCTTCAAATTATTTAATACCAAAAGGAAAGCACATTAACTTTAATCCTGGTGAAAAAATTCAAAAAGGTGAATATCTCCTTGATGGTCAGCCATTACCACATGACATACTAAGAATATTAGGAATAAAAGAATTAACTGAATATTTTGTTAACCAAGTTCAAGAAGTTTACAGATTACAAGGTGTAATCATTAACGATAAGCACATTGAAACTATTTTAAGACAAATGTTGAAAAAAGTTGAGGTCAAAGTATCTGGAGATTCATCATACTTACCTGGTGAAATAGTTGACAGAATTAAATTTGATAATGCAAATGAAAAATTAGTTGCAGACGGCAAAGATCCAGCTGTAGGTGAAAGAGTTTTAATGGGTATCACTAAAGCATCATTACAAACTGAATCATTTATTTCTGCAGCATCCTTCCAAGAAACTACAAGAGTATTAACAGATGCAGCTATTAAAGGTAAAGTTGATCCTTTAAATGGCCTTAAAGAGAATGTTATCGTTGGTAGATTAGTGCCTGCTGGAACTGGAAATATTAAAAATAAATGGAACAAAAAAGCTCTTGAAGACGATAATAACTTCTTATCTGAACAAGAAAAAATTGAGAGCCCAGAACCTTCTGAAACACAGGCAAATCAGTAAAAAAATCGCCTAATACTTGAACTTTTAGTTTGACAATGGTCAATTAATAAGTAATTTGGCGATGTTTTTGGTTGGAATGTAGTGCTTCTAACAGCACTAAACGCTGCCACAAAATAACCTGTCAGTTATTTTCATCTAAAAATAAATTAATTAATTTTTAAAAATTTATGCCAACAATTAACCAATTGTTAAGAAAAAAAAGAGTCAAACAAGTATCGAGGAACAAAGTTCCTGCTTTACAGAAACAACCTTTGAAGAGAGGTGTATGTGTTAAAGTTTATACGACCACTCCAAAGAAGCCTAATTCAGCTTTAAGAAAAGTCGCAAGAGTAAGACTATCAAATGGTTTTGAAGTTACAGCTTATATTCCAGGTGAAGGTCATAATTTACAAGAACACTCTGTAGTTCTAATTAGAGGTGGACGGGTAAAAGATTTACCAGGTGTTAGGTATCATATTCTTAGAGGTAATCTTGATACTCAGGGTGTTGCTAACAGAAAACAAAGAAGATCTTTGTACGGAACGAAAAAAGGTAAGTAATGTCTAGAAAAAAAACTCAACCTAAAAAAAACGTCGTTCCAGATCCAAAATTTAACTCAACAATAATACCAAAATTAATAAACAATATTATGTACGATGGCAAAAGAGGTGTTGCTGCAAAAATTGTTTATGATGCAATTGATAAAATTAAAACAAAAAGTAAAGATGAGCCAATTAATATTTTCAATGAAGCCATTAATAACATTAAGCCAACTGTAGAAGTTAGATCAAGAAGAGTAGGAGGAGCAACTTACCAAGTCCCAGTTGAGGTAAAAAGTAAAAGAGCACAAGCATTAGCGATTAGATGGCTAGTAGATTCAGCAAGAAAAAGAAAAGACAAACATATGTCAGATAAAATTTTTAATGAACTTTTTGATGCATATGAAAAAAAAGGTGCTGCAGTTAAAAAAAGAGAAGATGTTCATAAGATGGCAGAATCTAACAAGGCTTTTGCACATTTTAGGTGGTAAAAAATTATGGCTAGAACTCACACTTTAGATAAATATAGAAATATTGGGATCATGGCTCACATAGATGCTGGTAAGACAACAACTACTGAAAGAGTTTTATATTACACTGGTAAAAGTCATAAAATTGGAGAAGTTCATGATGGCGCTGCAACAATGGACTGGATGGAGCAAGAGCAAGAAAGAGGAATTACAATTACATCAGCAGCAACTACTTGTTTTTGGAATGATCATAGAATTAATATAATCGATACTCCAGGTCACGTAGATTTTACAATCGAAGTTGAAAGATCACTTAAAGTTTTAGATGGAGCTGTTGCAGTATTTGATGGTGTAGCTGGTGTAGAGCCACAATCAGAAACTGTATGGAGACAAGCAGATAAATATAAAGTTCCTCGAATTTGTTTTGTAAATAAACTCGACAGAACCGGTGCTGATTTTTTTAGATGTGTAGATATGATTAGAGATAGATTAGGTGCAAAACCTCTAGTTCTTCAAGTTCCCATAGGTGCAGAAGCTTCTTTAACAGGTGTAGTTGATTTAGTAAAAATGAAAGCACAAGTATGGAAAAATGAAGCTCTGGGAGCAGAGTGGGAATATAAAGATATCCCAGATGATTTAAAAGAAATTTCAGAAAAATATAGAACAGAATTAGTTGAAACAGCTGTTGAGCAAGATGAAAAGCTTATGGAAGCTTATTTAAATGGAGATGAAATTAAAGAGGAAGATTTAATTAAATGTATAAGAAGTGGAACTTTAAATTTTAGTTTTGTACCAGTTTTAACTGGTTCAGCATTTAAAAATAAAGGTGTACAGCCTTTACTTGATGCAGTTGTGCACTACTTGCCAAGTCCTGTTGATATTGGTTCTATTAAAGGAACTAAATTAGGGTCTGAAGATGAAATGGAAATGAAATTTGATGACAATGTACCATTTTCAGCTCTAGCTTTTAAAGTTGCTAACGATCCATTTGTTGGTTCTTTAACTTTTATAAGAATTTATTCAGGAACAGTTAAAACTGGAACTGCCGTATTTAACTCATCAAAAGAAAAAGAGGAAAGAGTTGGAAGAATGCTTTTAATGCATGCTAACTCTAGAGAGGATATTAAAGAAGCTAATGCTGGTGATATAGTTGCTTTAGCTGGATTAAAAAATACTATTACTGGTCATACCTTATGTGATGAAGAAAATTCTGTTTTACTTGAACCTATGGAATTCCCTGATCCAGTTATTGAAATTGCGGTAGAGCCAAAAACAAAAGCAGACCAAGAAAAAATGGGTGAAGCTTTAGGTAGATTAGCAAAAGAGGACCCATCATTTAGAGTAACTTCTGATGAAGAGTCTGGTCAAACGATCATTAAAGGTATGGGTGAGTTACACTTAGACATTATTGTTGATCGAATGAAAAGAGAATTTAAAGTTGAAGCTAATGTTGGTGCTCCACAAGTTGCTTATAGAGAAACAATTGAAGCTGCTTCTGAGGTTGAATACACACACAAAAAACAAAGTGGTGGTGCAGGACAATTTGCTAAAGTTAAATTATTAGTTGAGCCACAAGAGGCTGGTAAAGGTAGAGAAGTTGAAAGTAAAATCAAAGGTGGAGCAATTCCTAAAGAATTCATACCTGGTGTAGAAAAAGGAATTGAAACAATTTCAGATGGTGGAATTTTAGCTGGTTTCCCAATGATAGATTACAAGGTAACTATCTTAGATGGACTTCATCACGACGTTGACTCAAGTGTATTAGCTTTTGAATTAGCTAGTAGAGCTTGTTTCAAAGAGGCGTGCACAAAAGGTGGTTTAAAGCTATTAGAACCAGTTATGAGAGTTGAGGTAGTAACACCAGAAGATTATATGGGTGATGTTATTGGAGATTTAAACAGTAGAAGAGGTCAAATTAGCACTCAGGAGCAAAGAGGAAATGCAACCGTAATTACAGCAATGGTACCTCTAGCTAATATGTTTGGATACATTAATAATTTAAGATCTATGTCACAAGGAAGAGCCCAATATTCTATGTTTTTTGATCATTATTCTAAAGTCCCACAAAATGTACAGGACGAAGTAACCAAAAAGATTGCAGGATAATTATGGAAAAACAAAACATTAGAATTAAACTTAGAGCTTACGATAACAAAGTTTTAGATGCATCAACAGAAGAAATAGTAAATACAGTAAAAAGAACCGGTGCTACAATAAAAGGACCAATTCCTCTACCGACAAGGATAGAGAGATACACGGTACTAAGATCTCCTCATATTGATAAAAAAAGTAGAGAACAGTTTGAGACCAGAACGCACAAAAGATTAATAGATATTATTGAACCAACACCTCAAACAGTAGAAGCATTAATGAAATTAGACTTAGCTTCTGGTGTAGATGTGGAAATAAAAATTTAATTATGAGTGAAATAGCTTTAATAGGTAAAAAAATTGGAATGACTAGAGAATTTTATAAATCTGGTCAGATAGTGCCAGTTACTGTTTTGAAAGTAGAGAAAGCAAGAGTAATTCAAGTTATTGAAGAAGAAAACCGTGGATATAAAGCAGTACAGCTTGGCTATGGTAAGATTAAAAATTCAAAGTTAACAAAAGCAATGAAAGGTTTTTTTACCAAAAAAAACACTGAAGCTAAGAAAAAATTAAAAGAATTTAGAGTAAATGATACATCTGCATACAAAGAAGGTAATGAATTTGGTTTGGAAATTTTCAAAGACACCAAATTTGTAGACACAAGATCAAAAACTATTGGTAAAGGTTTTGCAGGTGCTATGAAAAGACACAATTTTGGTGGTTTAAGAGCTAGTCATGGAGTATCTATCTCTCACAGAGCACATGGTTCAACAGGTCATAGCCAAGATCCAGGAAAAGTTTTTAAAGGCAAGAAAATGGCTGGTCATATGGGGGATAAATTAAGAACTATGCAAAATATTGAAATTATTAAAACAGATTTAGAAAACGAACTACTTTATTTAAAAGGATCAATTCCGGGTTCAAAAAATTCAGAAATATTGGTTAAGGGTTCAGTAAAAAATATTAGTAAAATGACTATAACTGAAAAACTAGCCGCTGCTGAGCAAGCAAAAAAAACACCTGATAAAAAGAAAAAATAATGAAATTAGATAAAATTAGTATTGATGGAAAAAAAGATAGCATTGAGGTGCTAGATAAAATTTTCTCAGCAAAAGTTAACAATAAACTCGTTAGCAGCGTACTTTATAAAACAAATGCAAATTATAAAGGTAGACATGCAAAAACTAAGCAACAAAATGAAGTAAGGGGCCCAACATCAAAAATATATGCACAAAAAGGTACGGGTGGAGCTAGACACGCAAGTAGAAAAGCTCCGATTTTTATTGGTGGTGGTATAGCACACGGACCAAAAGGAGAACTTGCCTACAAAAAAAGAAAATTAAACAAAAATGAAAAAAAATTGAGTGTTGCATCACTAATTACGGAAAAAAATAATAATAAGAATTTGTTAATTTTAAATGATTTTAGTTCTGAAATTAAAAAAACTAAAGAAATGAGCTCAATAATTAATAAACTAGAAATTTCAAATTCACTATTAATACTAGATAAAAATTCTAAGGAAAAAATTGAAAAATCAGCAAGAAATATCCCAAACGTTAAAGTTACAGATGTCAATCATTTTAGTGCCTTTGACATTATTAAATTTAAAAAAGTTGTATTTACAGAAAGTTCAGTAAAAGAACTAGAAAAGAGATATTCTTAAAATGGATAAAATACATTTATACGACAAAATTCTTTCACCAGTTGTTACAGAAAAATCAACAAATTTGTCTGAGCTAAATAAGATTACATTCAAAGTACCTGATGGTGCTAACAAAAAAAATCTTAAAAAAAATATTGAAAAAATTTTTAAAGTAAATGTTACAAAAATTAATATTATAAATAAGCAGAACAGAACTAAAATTACTAGAGGAAAAAAAGTAAAAGTTTCAGGATACAAAAAAGCAATAATTACACTTAAAAAAGGTCAGAGTATTGATCTAACTACAGGAATTTAATAAATGGCATTAAAAACTTTTAAACCGTACACAAAATCTACTAGAGGGACTATTTTAGTTGATAGAACTGGACTATGGAAAGGTAAACCTTTCAAGTCGCTTGTTTCTTCTAAAAATGCCATGAAAGGAAGAAATAATAATGGTCATATTACTTCAATAAATAGAGCCGGTGGTCACAAAAAGATGTACAGACATGTTGACTTTTATAGAAAGAAATTTGACATGGAAGCTACTGTTGAAAGAATAGAATACGATCCAAATAGATCATGCTATATTATGTTGGTTAAGTTTGAAGATGGAACTCACGCATACTTTCTTGCACCTCAAAAAATTAAAGTAGGTGATAAAATTGAAAGTGGATCCAAAAAAGAGATTAAAATTGGAAACTGTATGCCTTTGCAAGATATCCCAGTTGGTATTAATATACATAATGTTGAGATTCAGCCAGGTGGGGGTGGAAAAATTGCTAGATCAGCAGGATCTTCTGTAACAATTAGTGGTTTAGACGGAAATTACAGTTTAATTAAACTTGCATCAGGTGAAGTTAGAAAAATTGATTCTAGAGCTTTAGCTACAATAGGAATTTTAAGTAATCCCGATCAAAAAAATATTAAAATTGGAAAAGCAGGTAGATCAAGATGGTTGGGAAGAAGACCACACACTAGAGGTGTTGTTAAAAACCCTGTAGATCACCCACATGGAGGTGGTGAAGGTAAATCTGCTGGCGGTAGACATCCTGTTTCGCCTACAGGTCAATCGGCCAAAGGATTAAAAACAAGAGACAATAAGAGAACAGATAAATTCATAGTTAAAAGAAGAAACAAAAGGAAGGATACTAAGTAATGGCTAGAGCAGTTTGGAAAGGACCTTTTGTAGAAGAAAGTTTAATGAAAAAAGTTGATAAATATAAAGATGACCCAAAAAAAATTCCTATTAAAACATGGTCTAGAAAATCAACTATTTTACCAGATTTTGTGGGAGTTAGTTTTCAAATTTATAATGGAAAAAAATTTATTCCAATCACGGTATCAGAGGATATGGTTGGACATAAGCTGGGTGAATTTGCACCGACAAGAACTTTTTTTGGTCATACTCCAGCAGATAAGAAAGCTAAACCTGCTACAGCGGAGAAGAAATAATTATGGGTAAAAAAAAGAAAATTGATAAAAATAACGATAAGACTGTAAAGTCTATTAATAATGGTGTGAGATCAAGCGTCAGAAAACTTAATCCAATACTAAGAAGTATTGTTGGAAAAAAAGTTGATGTAGCAATTAGAGATTTACAGTTTTCTGAAAAAAGAATTACAAGAGATATTAGAAAAACTATTAGTTCAGCAGTTGCAAATGCAGAAAATAATTTTCAGTACGACATTGATAATTTAGTTGTGAAAGAGGCATATTGTGGAAAAAAAATAGTTATGAAAAGATTTAGACCACGTGCAAAAGGGAGAGCTGCTCCTATTTTAAAACCTTGGTCGACGGTTACAATAATATTATCAGAAACAAAACAATTGGAGAAGCATGGGACAAAAAGTTAATCCTGTAGGTTTTAGGTTAGGTGTGAACAGAGGCTGGGACTCTGTTTGGTACGCTAAGAAAAAAGATTTTGGTAACTACCTAATAGAAGACTTTAAAATCCGTGAATACATAAAGAAAAACGTTATCAATTCTGGTGTATCTAAAGTTATGATTGAGCGAACATCTAACAAGTGTTACGTAACTATTTATACTTCTAGACCTGGTTTTGTGATCGGTAAAAAGGGAAGTGACATTGATAAAATAAAAAATAATTTATCAAAATTTACAACTAACGAGGTAAATTTAAATATTAAAGAAGTAAAAAAACCTGAGACAAATGCTTATTTAGTTGCAGAGAATATTGCACAACAGCTAGTAAAAAGGATTTCATATAGGAGAGCAATGAAAAGAGCAATGCAATCTTGTATTAGATTAGGTGCCAAAGGTATCAAAGTCTCTGTTAGTGGAAGGTTAGGTGGAAATGAAATCGCTAGAACGGAGTGGTTACGGGATGGAAGCATACCTTCACATACGTTAAGAGCAGATATTGATTATGCTGAAGCCGAAGCTCTCACTACTTATGGAATTATTGGAATTAAAGTTTGGATTTATAAAGGTGAAGTTTTTGCAAGAGAATTCAGCCAAGAAACAAATAAAGCAACACCACAAGAGGGTAAACAGTAATGTTACAACCAGTAAGAACTAAGTGGAGAAAAGCACATAAAGGTAGAATTCATGGCACTGCTACAAGAGCAAGTACTATAAATTATGGAGCTTACGCATTAAAAGCTTTACAGCCAGAAAGAGTAACTGGTAAACAAATTGAAGCTGCTAGAGTGGCTCTAACAAGACATATGAAAAGACAGGGTAGAGTTTGGACCAGAATTTTTCCAAATATACCGGTTTCCAAGAAACCGATTGAAGTTAGAATGGGTAAAGGAAAAGGATCGCCAGAGTATTTTGCCTGTAGAGTTAAACCGGGTAGAATTTTATTTGAGGTTGACGGTGTTTCAGAACAAATAGCAAAAGAGGCTCTATATAAAGCTTCAGCAAAATTACCAATTAAAACAAAAACAATTAAGAGATTTGTTTAATGAAAAAGCAAGAAATAAAAAAATTATCAAAGGATGAAGTTTTGAAAAATATCGATAAACTTAAAAAAGATCTTTTTAATTTCAGATTTCAGAAAATGAACTCACAAATAACAAATCCAGCTAAAATTGGAGAAACAAAAAAAACAATAGCAAGATTAAAAACTACATTAAAAGGAAAAATAAATGCCTAAAAAAATATTAACAGGCGTAGTTATAAGTGATAAGCCAAACAAAACGGTGACTGTAATGGTTGAGCGAAAGTATTCACATCCTGTGCTTAAAAAGGTAATTAGGGTTAGAAAAAACTATAACGCTCATGATGAAAATAACAAATTCAAAACTGGTGATAAAGTGTCAATAATTGAAAGTAAGCCTTTTTCAAAAAATAAAAAATTTCAAGTTATGGAGAATACAAAATAATGATTGGTGTACAAACAGAATTACAAGTAGCTGATAATACTGGTGCAAAAAGAATAGAGTGCATTAAAGTTCTTGGTGGATCTAAAAGAAGATATGCAAGTATCGGAGATACAATCGTTATTGCTGTTAAAGAAGCTATACCAAAGGGTAAAGTGAAGAAAGGCACAGTTCATAAGGCAGTTGTTGTTAGAGTGAAAAAAGGAATTCATAGAAATGATGGTTCAAAAGTAAAATTTGATAATAATGCAGCAGTTTTAGTAGATGACAAGGGTGAACCAGTTGGTACTAGAATTTTTGGGCCTGTCACAAGAGAATTAAGAAGCAGAGGTCAAATGAAGATTATCTCATTAGCACCGGAGGTTTTATAAGATGATTAAAAAGGGTTTAAAAGTGAGAGTTTTAACTGGTAAAGACAGAAAAAAAGAGGGCGAAGTTATAGAAATTGATAGAGCAAATAATAGAGCAAAAGTAAAAGAAATTAATATGGTTAAAAAACATGTTAAAACAACTAAAGAGAAAAAAGGTGGTATTTTTCCAAAAGAGAGCTTTATTCATTTGTCTAATCTAAAATTAATAGAAGAAAAAGCTGCAAAAAAAAAAGAAGCTAAAAAATAATGACTCCAAGATTAAAAGAAATATTCAATAAAGAAATTAAGCCATCATTGAAAGATCAATTTGGATTTAAAAATATATATATGGCACCAAAAATTGAAAAAATTGTTTTAAATATGGGTCTTGGTTTAGATGCTTCAGATGCAAAAATTCTAAAATCTTGTGAAGAAGATATGGCTAAGATTACTGGACAAAAACCAGTTACAACAAAATTTAAAAAGTCAGTTGCTAATTTTAAGACAAGAAAAGGATCTAATGCTGGTTTAAAAGTTACACTCAGAAAGAACAAAATGTATGAATTTTTAGATAGATTAGTTAATATTGCTCTACCTAGAATTAAAGATTTTAGGGGACTATCGCCAAAGGGATTTGATAAATTTGGCAATTACACATTTGGTATCAAAGAACACATAATTTTTCCTGAAGTTAGTTTTGATAGAGCTGATAAAGTGAGAGGATTAGATATTATAATTGTAATTAAAGCGATTGATAAGGAACATAGTTTCGCATTACTAGAAAAAATGAATTTTCCATTTATAAAAAAAGGAGATAATTAAACATGGCTAAATTGAGCGCTGTAAATAAAAATAAAAGTAGAATTAAATTATCTGATAGGCTTTTCAAAAAAAGAGCAGCTTTGAAGCAAATAGTAATGGATAAAAAAATTACACTTGAAGAAAGATTTAAAGCACAACAAAAATTGTCAAAACTACCAAGAAATTCGGCAAAAACTAGAGTTATGAATAGATGTGAAATAACAGGAAGACCACATGGAGTTTACAGAAAATTAAAAATTTCTAGAATTGCACTAAGACAATTAGGATTACAAGGAAAGATACCAGGACTAGTTAAATCTAGCTGGTAGAAAGGATAATTATGAGTTTAAGTGACCCAATAGGAGATATGATTGCAAGAGTAAAAAATGCTCAAGCTAGAAATCATAAAAAAGTAGAATTGCCTTCTTCAAATTTTAAAACAAAAATTGCTGATATATTAAAAAATGAAGGATTTATAAAAGATTTCAAAATAAATTCTGAGGATACGAAACCTACTTTATCATTAGAATTAAAATATCATTCAGGGAATCCGGTTATCAGTGCTTTTGAAAGAGTTTCAAAGCCTGGAAGAAGAATTTTTTCAAGTGCAAGTGGTCTACCGAAAATTAATAATGGACTTGGTATTGCTATAATCTCTACACCAAAAGGTGTTATGACTGATATCGATGCCAGAAAACAAAAAGTCGGTGGAGAAATAATCTGTAAGGTATTTTAATGTCTAAAATAGGTAAAATAAATATATCAATCCCTGAAAAAGTAAAAGTTGCTTTAGCTGGCAATATTATCAACATTGAGGGCCCATTAGGTAAAAAATCAATCAACATTGATCTTGATATGTTTAATTTAGATATAAAAGAGGGAAAAGAAATATCAATCAAACCTAAAAAGGTTGATCAAAATTCAAAAAGACTTTGGGGCATGAATAGAAGCTTAATTAATAATGCTGTTATAGGCTCTAGTGCTGGTTATGAAAAAATATTAGAATTAGTTGGTGTAGGATACAGAGCTGCTCTTAAAGGTAATCAATTAAATTTACAATTAGGATATAGTCACGATATTGATTTCGATATACCAGAAGGGATTAAAATTGCAGTTGAAAAACAAACAACTTTAAAAATTACAGGCTCAGACAAACAACTTGTTGGTGCTGTTGCATCCAAAATTAAAACCTTAAGAAAAATAGAACCTTATAAAGGTAAGGGAATAAGAGAAAAAGGACAATACGTTCTTAAAAAAGAAGGAAAGAAAAAATAATGAAACTAAACACAAGTATTAGAAAAAGGTTTCGTGTTAGCAACAAAGTTAAAAGGGTTGCGGCAAGCGACAGATTTAGATTGAGTATCTCAAGATCAGCAAAAAATATTTCGGCTCAAATAATTGATGATATTAAAAAGGTAACATTATTGTCTGCATCTTCAGTTGAAAAAGACCTTAAGTCTGGTGAAAAAGTGAACAAAACTGAACTATCTAAACTAGTGGCACAAAAATTAGCAAAAAAGGCTCAAGAAAAAAATATAACCAAAATCTATTTTGATAGAGGTTCGTATAAATATCATGGCAGAGTTAAAGCTTTTGCTGAAACTTTAAGAGAAAATGGAATGGAATTTTAATATGGAAAATTTTAAAGATAAAAAAAACGACGATATATTAGAAAAATTAGTTCACATAAACAGAATTACTAAAGTTGTGAAGGGTGGAAGAAGATTTGGTTTTTCAGCACTAGTCGTAGTTGGCAATCAAGCAGGAAAAATTGGAATAGCTCATGCAAAGGCGAAACAAGTTCCAGATGCCATTAAAAAAGCTAATGAAATGGCTAGAAGAAAACTTACTCATATTCCCCTTAGGGAAGGCAGAACTATACATCATGATGTTAAAGCAAAAGATGGTTCTGGTAGAATTGTTTTAAGAGCAGCGTCTAAAGGAACAGGTATTATTGCTGGAGGACCTGTTAGAGCAGTTTGTGAAGTTTTAGGTGTAAAAGATATTGTGGCTAAATCAATGGGCACTTCTAATGCGCACAACGTTATTAGAGCAACAATGAAAGCTTTACTGAAACAAAGTTCACCTAAACAAATATCTGCAATAAGAAATAAGAAAATTTCAGAAATAGTTGAAAAAAGAGGATAATGATAAGTTTAAATAACAGAGAAAAGATAAATAAATCTAAAATTAGAGTTGGAAGAGGTATTGGTTCTGGTAAAGGCAAAACATCTGGTAGAGGAGTTAAAGGCCAAAAATCAAGATCCGGTGTTGCTATTAAAAGTTTTGAAGGTGGTCAAATGCCATTGTATAGAAGATTACCAAAGAGAGGATTTAATCCAATTTCAAAGGAACAAGTAGCAATTTTAAACTTAGAAAAAATTCAATCATATATTGATAAGAAAAATATAAACCCTAACGAAGTGCTTAATTCTGAATTATTAAAAAAGTTAAAATTAATAAATAAGAATTCAAAAAAACTTAAAATTTTAGGCACAGGTGAAGTTAAGGATAAAATTAATATTGAAGCAGATTTAGCTTCAAAGTCCGCAATAGAAAAACTTGAAAAAATTGGTGGATCTATTCAACTAAAAAAATAGTTAATTGATATGAGTGGTTCATCATCAACAACTGATTTACGAAATAGGGTAATATTTACTATCTTTATTCTTGCCGTATATAGATTTGGAACATTTGTTCCTCTTCCAGGTATAGATCCAGAACAATTAAAGATAATGATGGATGGGAATCAAAAGGGATTGCTTGGAATGTTTAACGTGTTTGCAGGTGGTGCTGTTAGCCGAATGGCTATTTTTGCTCTTGGTATCATGCCATATATTTCATCTGCAATTATTGTTCAGCTTTTAACCGGGGTATCCGATTATTTTAAAAATCTAAAAGCACAAGGTGAAACTGGTAGAGCAAAGATTACACAAATTACTAGATATGGAACTGTTTTGTTAGCAACTGTGCAAGGTTATGGATTATCAGTTGGTTTAGAATCTTCGGCAGATTTAGTCATTAATCCTGGAGCTTTCTTTAAAATTACAACTGTAACAACTATTGTAGCTGGTACTATATTTTTAATGTGGCTAGGTGAACAAATTACTCAAAGAGGTATTGGTAATGGTATATCATTAATTATTTTTGCAGGGATTGTTGCAGAAATACCTAGGGCTCTTGTAACAACTTTTGAACTTGGAAGAACAGGTGCTGTATCAACCTTTATGATCTTAGCTATTTTTGTTCTACTGATTTTGACAATATTGTTTGTTGTATTTATGGAAAGAGCACTAAGAAAAATTCTTATCAATTACCCTAAAAGACAAATGGGTAACAAAATGTACGGTGGAGAATCATCACATTTACCCTTAAAAATAAATCAAGCAGGTGTAATACCTGCTATATTTGCTTCTGCACTTTTATTATTACCAGTAACTTTTTCAAATTTTTCGTTTTCAGATAATGAGACTTTTTTAAATTTAAGTTCATTTTTTACTCAGGGTCAGCCTTTATACATGTTGCTTTATGCATCTGGAATAATATTTTTCACTTTTTTTTACACATCTATAACATTTAACCCAACAGAGACGGCAGAAAATTTAAGAAAATATGGTGGGTTTGTTCCAGGCATTAGACCAGGTGAAAGCACAGCAATGTATATTGAAAACATTTCTACAAAACTTACCACTATTGGTGCTTTATATTTAACTTTGGTATGTTTAATGCCTGAATTTTTAATTGCAAATTATCCTATTCCTTTTTATTTGGGTGGTGCTTCAATTTTAATTGTTGTGGTAGTTGCCATCGATACTGTGACACAAATCCAAACTAGATTGATGAGTTCACAGTACGAACAATTAATTAAAAAAACTAAATTTGGTAGATAGGTGAATATAATTTTATTTGGACCTCCGGGTGCTGGTAAAGGAACTCAAGCTAAACATTTAGTAAAAAAACTTAATAATTTTCAAATTTCAACAGGAGATATCTTAAGAGAGGAAATAAAAAATAATTCAGATATTGGTAAAAAAATTATTGATGTTATGAATGATGGGAGATTTGTTAGTGACGATATTGTTAATCAACTTTTAGAAAAACAAGTATTCGATCCCCAAAAAAAAAATAAATTAATATTTGATGGCTATCCACGATCTATAAATCAGGCAAAAAATCTAGACTTATTACTTGATAGCTCAAACCAGAAGATAGATTTTGTTTTTTTTCTTAATGTTAATAAAGAGACAATAATTAGAAGAATACAGAAAAGAAAAATCCTAGAAAAAAGATCAGATGATGAATTGGATACAATTTTAAAAAGATATGACACATATATGGAGACAACTAAACCAGTTTTAGATTTCTATTCTAAAAATTCTAATTTCCATGAAATTGATGGAAGTGATGAAATTGAACAAATAACCAATAAAATCGACACTTTTATCAATGTTTAAGGCGTTGACTTTGATTAATCTTCTTATATAAAAGGCACAATTTATCACAAAACTTATGGCTCGTATCGCAGGTATAAATATTCCACAGAATAAACTTGTTCACATTGGACTTACCTATATCTATGGAATCGGAGATAAGTTTTCCAATCAGATTTGTTCATCACTTGAAATTCCAAAAGCCAAAAGAGTTAACGATCTTACTGACGATGAAATATTAAAAATACGTGAGTATATTGACCAAAATTTTAAAGTAGAAGGAGATCTAAGAAGAGATTATTCACTGAGTATAAAAAGACTCATCGATCTAGCTTGTTATAGGGGAACTAGACATAGAAAAAAATTACCAGTTAGAGGTCAAAGAACTAGATGTAATGCAAGAACAAGAAAAGGAAAAGCAATAGCAATTGCTGGAAAAAAATTAACACCAACTAAAAAATAGTCATGGCAAAATCTGATAAAATTGAAAATAACGATCAGAAGGTAGAGAAATCTTCTAAAAAAAGTGCAAAAAGTTCTTATTCAAAAAAGAAGAAAGTTAAAAAGAATATTCTAAATGGAATTGCATATGTGCAATCAACTTTTAATAACACAATAATTTCAATTGCTGATACAAATGGTAATGTAATATCTTGGGCTTCAGCTGGTCAAAAAGGTTTTAAGGGATCAAGAAAATCTACTCCATATGCTGCACAGATTGCTGCAGATTCCGCTGCATCAAAAGCGCTGGAATATGGAATGAAAACTTTATCTGTTGAGGTAAAAGGACCAGGATCAGGAAGAGAAACTGCTTTGAGAGCTTTACAAGCAAGAGGATTTAAAATTTTGTCTATTAAAGACACTACACCCATGCCTCATAATGGGACTAGACCACCAAAGAAAAGGAGAGTTTAATGGAAGTCGAAAATGTTAATATAAAAAATTGGAAGTCATTAATTAAGCCATCAAAACTTGATGTGCAAATAAGTGATGACTTAACTCATGCAAAAATAGTTGCTGAACCATTAGAAAAAGGCTATGGCTTAACTTTGGGAAATTCACTTAGAAGAATTTTACTTTCTTCAATAAGAGGAGCAGCAGTTACATCCATACAAATAGATGGTGTTCTACATGAATTTACATCAATTAAAGGTGTTAGAGAAGATGTAACAGATATTGTCTTAAACGTTAAATCTTTAGCGTTAAAATGTAATTCAGAGGGTACAAAAAAATTAATTTTAGATGCTAAAGGGCCAGGTGAAATCAAAGCTTCTGATATTGCACCTGTTGCTGATGTTGAAATATTAAATCCAGAATTAGTAATTTGTAATCTAGACGAAAAGACTTCTTTTCATATGGAAATGAATGTTAGTACTGGAAAAGGTTATGTGCCAGCTGATCTTAACAAGCCAGAGGAGCCACCGTTAGGATTAATTGCTATCGACTCTCTTTACAGTCCAGTAAAAAAGGTTTCATTTTCTGTAAGTACAGCTAGAGAAGGAAAAGCCCTGGATTACGACAAACTAATTATGGAAGTAGAAACTAACGGATCTATATCAGCTGAAGATGCTGTTGCTTATTCAGCGAGAATTTTTCAAGATCAACTAAAAATGTTTATCAACTTTGATGAACCAGTTGAAGCTCCTGTGAAAGAAGTTTCAACAGAACCTGAGTTCAATAAAAATTTATTAAGAAAAGTAGATGAGCTAGAACTGTCTGTTAGATCTATGAATTGTTTAAAAAATGATAATATTATCTACATTGGTGATTTGGTTCAAAAATCAGAGGGTGAGATGCTAAGGACTCCTAATTTTGGAAGAAAATCTTTAAATGAAATTAAAGAAGTTCTAACTGGTATGTCATTATATTTAGGTATGGAAATACCTAACTGGCCACCAGACAATATTGCAGAAATGTCTAAAAAATTAGAGGAAGCCATCTAATGAGACATGGAATGGCTAATAAGAAATTAAATAGAACTTCTGAGCATAGAAAAGCTTTATTAAAGAATATGCTTAACTCTTTAATAAAATATGAGCAAATTAAAACTACATTGCCAAAAGCTAAATTTTTAAAACCTCAAGCAGATAAAATTATTACTTTAGGGAAGAAGGAAACTTTACAAACAACTAAAATGTTAGTTACGCAACTTCAAGATATTAAGTCTGCTAATAAAGTTAAAAAAACACTTTCTAAAAGATATGAGAACAGAAAAGGTGGATATACTAGAATTATTAAAGCTGGATTTAGATATGGTGATAATGCACCAATGGCAATAATTGAATTTGTTGATAGAGATGTAGAAGCAAAAAGAGTAGATAAACCAAAAAAAGACACAACTAAAGAAGCACCGAAAGCTTTAGAAAAACAAGCATCAGCATAAATTTAAAGTCATGAAAAAGTCTTACATCGTTGATTCAACGTGTAATGATATGCGTATTGATCGATGGATCAGGTTTAAATTTGGAAATATACCCCAAGGACTAATAGAAAAATATTTACGCTCAGGTAAAATCAAATTAAATAAAAAAAAAATTAAAAGTTCACAAAAAATTAGCACAAAAGATAATATTGAATTATTTAATATTGAATTCAAAGAGTCGATTGTACAAAAAAAAATTAAATTTAAACCATCCAAGGAAGTTATAAAATCAAATGAAGATCAAATAATAGATAATAATGAAAATTTTATAGTATTAAATAAAAGTTCTGGAATATCAGTTCAAGGTGGAACTAAATCAAAAAAAAACCTTGTTGATATTTTTTCTAAAAGTGAAATCTTCCAAGGTACAAAACCATTTTCAGTTCACCGTTTAGATAAGGATACATCTGGAGTATTTATTATGGCAAAAAATAGAGAAAGCGCACAGTTATTAACTTCTTTATTTAGACTAAGGAAAGTTCACAAAACTTATTTAGCAATCTGCCATGGAGAACTAGTTAAAGATTCAGGTGAATGGAATGATGATTTAATAAGATATGATGGAGAAAAAAAAATTATAGAAAAGGCTAAAACACTATACAAAGTACTTGATAAAAATTCAGAGGCAAGTTTAGTCGAACTAAAGCCAATAACTGGTCGTAAGCATCAACTAAGAAAACAGTTGTATGCTTTGGGTCAGCCTATTTTTGGGGATATTAAATATAAATTATCAAATTCTACTAGAGGCCTTAACAAAAATTTAATGCTCCACTCATATCAAATAAAATTTATTATTAATAATGTTAAACACACTTATACTGCTTTATTACCCGATTATTTTAGAAATTTATTGAAAACAAAAAGACTTAGTTTCTCAGGTTTAAAATAAATTTTTCTATTAATAAATCTTCTAATTTTGAATAATCTTTTTTTTTAATTTTAACTAAATTCGTAATTCCTTTATCTTTAATACCACAAGGTATAATTTTTTTATATTGATCTAAATTATTGTTTATGTTTATAGCAAAACCATGATAAGCAATCCACTTTTTCACACGTACTCCAATTGCTGCAACTTTTTTTACTTTACCGTTTTCATTATACCAGATCCCAATGTTATCTTTATCGGAAAAAGTTTCTATATCAAAAGTTTTTAAAGTTTCTATAATTGTTTTTTCAATAGAATTAATAAATTTTCTAATATCTTTTTTGTTTCTTAAGTCTAAAACAAAGTAAAAAATTAATTGCCCAGGACCATGACAAGTAATTTTTCCACCTCTGTTTGTTTCAATAATTTTGATCGATTTATCAATAATATCTTTTTCGTTGTAACTAGTTCCAGCAGTGTAAATCTCCTGATGCTCTAATGTCCAAATCAGTTCTTTCTCTTTATTGTTAAATATTTGCTCTAATCTTTCTTCCATAATATTTATGGCATCAATATAATTTACCGGTTTTACTGACTTTTTGATCTCTATATTCATTTATAAATTGTATTATCTTTATTATGTATTAATAGTGCAAATCTAAATTATAGGTAGATCTATGTCTTTAACAAAAAAAACTAAAGATAAAAAAGCAAATTTTGAATTTAATAAAGAGTACATCAGAGTTGTTACCTCAAAAATAGCTAACAATGACGCTCTATTTATTACTAATTCTTTCAGTGAAATGCACCCAGCTGATGCGGCAGATATAATTGAACACTTAAGTCAAAATGATAGAGAAAGTTTAATTAAACTAAATAACTTTAATATAGATCCAGAAGTATTTGTTGAGTTAAACGAGTCTATACAAACAGAAATTATTACTAATTTATCTTCTGACTCAATTGTAAGTATTATTAAAAATTTAGATTCTGATGATGCAATATCTATTTTAGAAAATGTTCCTGAAGAAGATAAAAATAATATTCTTAGTTCCTTACCACCCAAAGATCGTTTTGCTTTATTGGAGAGTTTGAGTTATCCAGAAGATACGGCGGCTAGATTAATGCAAAGAGAATTTACTGCTATACCTAGTAATTGGTCTGTAGGACAAACAATTGATTATTTGAGAGAAAACAAGGATCTTCCTGAGGAATTTTTAGAAATATTTATTGTTAATGAAGACTTTAATCCCGTTGGTACTGTTCCGTCCTCTAAAGTATTAACATCACCAAGAGATACCAAAATGGCAACCGTAATGTCAGAGTCTCAATTATTAGTACCAGTTGATATGGATAGGGAGGAGGTTGCTAATTTATTTGAAAATTACAATTTAAATTCAGCAGCAGTTGTTGATAAAAACAACAAGCTTGTTGGTATGATCATGAATGATGATGTCCTAACAGTATTAAAAGAAGAAGCTGAAGAAGATGCATTACGTTTAGCAGGGGTTGGTGATGAGGAAATCACTGATGGGGTAATAACAAAAACTAAGAGAAGATTTAATTGGTTACTTCTTAATTTATTTACTGCATTCCTAGCAACTTGGTGCATTAGTTTATTTGGTGCAACAATAGAACAAATGGTGGTTCTAGCTTTTTTAATGCCTATTGTAGCATCTATGGGTGGAAATGCTGGAATGCAAACATTAGCTGTCACTGTTCGAACTATTGCAACTAATGACCTAACAAAAAACAATTTCTCATCAAATGTTTTTAAAGAATTTTCTATTGGTATTTTAAATGGAGTTATTTTTGCAATAATAAGTGCTTTGATCGTTCAAATATGGTTTCAAGATAATCTTCTCTCATTAATTATTGCTATTTCGATGGTATTGACAATGATTATTGCAGGTTTGTTTGGAATATTAGTTCCTTTCACTCTAAAAAAAATGAATATTGATCCAGCAATAGCATCAAGTGTATTTGTTACCACAATAACAGACGTAATTGGTTTTGTATCTTTTCTAGGAGTAGGGGCTTATTTTTTATAAGTTATCTATTAATCTTATACCATTTAAATAATACGCTACAAATAACCTAGATTTACCTATAACGTTAGATAATTTTAGGTTGTATATATTCCTTAATTCTAAGTACTCAATATTAATATTAAATTTTTTTTCAATATCATTTTTTACTGTTTTTAAATATCCATTTTTATTTTTTTTTGATCTAATATTTTTTTTCAAATTAATTAATTTTCTTATTATTACGCTTGCTAAAGCAAGATTTTCTTTAGATAGTAAATAATTTCTTGAGGATAAAGCAACTTTATTTTTTTCACGGATAGTTTTGCATCCTATAACTTCTGTACCATATTTATTTTTTAAAAATTTTTTAACTAAAAATAATTGCTGAAAATCTTTTTCGCCCATAAAAATTTTATCTGGTCTAACTATATTTGTTAACCTCTCCATTACATCTAAAACACCTTCAAAATGGCCCTTTCTAAATTTAGCACATAGAATCTTATCTTTTTTATTAATTTTAATTTTAGGTTTCTTATTGCTGATAAAGATATCTTTAAATTTTGGAATATAGATAAAGTCAACTTGTTTTGTTTTATTCAATAATTGTAAGTCTTTCTTCAAATTTTTAGGATAAGTATTAAAATCTTTTTTGTTATTGAACTGTTTTGGATTTACAAAAATACTAACAATTGTTTTGTTGCAAACTTGATTCGATTTATTAATCAGTGACAAATGACCTTTATGTATAGAGCCCATAGTAGGAACAAACCCTATGTCATTAAAAGGCCTTAATGATTTAGTCAATGATGTCTTATTTAATAAAATTTTCATTTGTGTAAAAGTCTTAAATAAGTAAAACATTTAAATGATTAAACAAGCTATAATTCCATTAGCTGGTCTAGGGACCAGATTATTACCTTTGACAAGTGTTTTTGCAAAAGAGTTATTACCAATAAATGGCAAACCTGGTATCGAATATATATTAGAAGAATGTATTGACGCTGGCATAAAAGAAATAATTTTTATTATTTCTAAAAAGAAAATGATGATCAAAAAATATTTCTATAGTGATAAATTTTACAAAAATATTATTAAAAAAAAAAAAAATCCAAAAGTTATTGAGGAGTACAAAAAAATTCTTAAATACAAAAAAATGATAAAGTTTGTTTATCAAAACAAACCTAAAGGGACAGGTGACGCTGTTCTTAAAACTAAAAAATTTATTAAAGATAAATATTTTTTAATGTTGCTACCTGATGATTTGATAATGAAAGATAATTGTTCAAAATCTATGATTTCTGCTCACATGAAACATAAATCATCCGTCATGGCGAGCATGAAAGTTAAAAAAGAAACAGTATCCAGGTGGGGTATTTATAATTTAAGTAAAAAAGTATCTAAAAATAATTTTATTATCAAAGAGGTTGTAGAAAAACCAACTATAAAAAATGCGCCATCAAATAAAGCGGTAATTGGTAGATATATTTTACCAAAGACAATTTTTAATAAATTATCAAACCAAAAACCTGGTAAAGGTGGTGAAATTCACATAACAGATGCAATACAATCTTTAATTAATGAAAATGAAAGATTTATTGCTCATAATTTTACAGGTAAATATTTGGATTGCGGTACAATGAATGGATTTATAAAATCTAATATTGAAATAAGTAAACTATGAAACTTTGCATGATAGGTACTGGTTATGTTGGTCTTGTCAGTGGAGTATGTTTTTCTGATATAGGTAATACAGTTTATTGTGTAGATACAGATCAGAAAAAAATTGATTTATTAAATAAAGGTATTATTCCTATTTTTGAACCAGGCCTTGAAGAGATTTTAAAAAGAAATTATAAACAAAAGCGATTATTTTTCACATCAGATTTAAAAAAAGCAGTAACAAATTCAGATATAATTTTTATCTGTGTTGGGACACCCACAAAAAAAAATACCAATTCAGCTGATTTGAAATATGTTTTTAATGTTGCTAAGGATTTAAAGAAAATAATTAAAAAAAAATATAAAATAATAATAACCAAATCCACAGTACCCGTATCAACAGGAGATAAAATTGAGAAGATTTTATCTAATTTAAAGAAAAAGAAATTAGTTGATGTTGTATCAAATCCTGAATTTTTAAGAGAGGGCGAGGCAATAAGAGATTTTATCTATCCTGATAGAGTTGTTATTGGAACAGACAGCAAAAAAGCTAACAGAATATTAAAATCCCTTTATTTTCCAATTATTAAAAAAACAACTAGATACTTTAATACTTCAAGAAAAGGCGCAGAGCTTATAAAATATGCTTCTAATGCTTTTCTAGCGACAAAGATTTCATTTATTAATGAAATAGCTAATTTGTGTGAAAAAACAGGTGTTGACATCAAAGATGTATCTCAAGGTATGGGTTCAGATGAAAGAATAGGTGATAGGTTTTTGCGAGCAGGTCCAGCCTATGGTGGATCTTGTTTTCCAAAGGACACACGTGCATTAATTGATACTGGAAATCAATTTAAAACTGATTTAACCATAATTAAAAGTGTTGTTAATTCAAATGATAATCGAAAAACTTTACTAATTAAAAGAGTTGTAAAAATTCTTGGCGGTAATTTAAAAAATAAAATTATAACCTTTTTAGGTGTTACTTTTAAACCAAATACAGATGATATGCGTGAAGCAACAAGTATACCAATGATTAAGTATCTCAATAAAAAAAATAGTAAAATCAAATATTATGATCCATCAGGAGAAAAAGTTGATTTTAAAGATTTAAAGAATGTTAATTACTGTAATACAATTTCTTATGCTTGTTTAAATGCAGATATGGTTATTTTACACACCGAGTGGAACGATTTTAAATTATTAAATTTCAAAAAATTAGTAAAAAAACAGAGATTTAAAATATATGATATGCGTAATATGTATTCACCTTCAAGAATGAAAAAATTGAATATTGATTATTATGGTGTTGGTAGATAAATCAATTTAATTCAAATATAGCATCTACTTCAACGGATACTCCTAACGGCAAAC
Source organism: uncultured Pelagibacteraceae bacterium (assembly GCA_902605605.1). Taxonomy (GTDB): domain Bacteria; phylum Pseudomonadota; class Alphaproteobacteria; order Pelagibacterales; family Pelagibacteraceae; genus Pelagibacter. The sequence goes on along the minus strand of CACLDI010000001.1, from coordinate 49,883 downwards.
TATTAGTACTTACAGCTGCTCTAGTGTGCATACCGGCGTCACCAAAAATTGATGCAATAATATCAGAAGCACCGTTTATCACTTTAGGTTGTTCTATGAAATCGTTGGTAGAATTAACAAATCCAGTTAACTTTACGCACGATTTTACTTTTGATAAATCACCATTACATGCATTCTTTACTTGTGAAATAATACTCAAACCACATCTTTTTGCAGCGTTATAACCATCCTCAGTTGATAGCTCTTGACCAATTTTGCCTTTAATTAATTCACCTTTTTCATTAATTGATATTTGTCCTGATATAAATAATAGTTTTCCAACTATTTTTGTAGCTACATACGAACCTACAGGAGATTTGGGTTCTGGTAGCACAATTTTAAGTTCTTTGATTTTTTTTTCAAAATTCATAATTTTTTAGTTTTTTATAATTTTACTTTTTACCTTATTAATTAATTCTTTTGTTCCTGTTGCTATTTCTTTAGTTTTTTTAGACGACATATCTTTAATTTGTTCATTTTTTATATTAGCTTCATCTTTAATATTTTTAGCAGTACATATAATAAATTCTTTTGAGAGTTTTTTTATATCTGCACATTTTTTTTCTTCTGCAAAAGTAGTATTTGTAATTAAGAAGCTGAATATTAAAAAAAATATTAATTTCATTTTTTTTTCTTTTTTCTAGATTTCTTATTTTTATCGTATTCACGTCTTTTCTCAATAAGGATAAGAGCCTCTTCCATATTTAGCTCTGTAGGGTCTTTTTCCTCTGGAATTGTTGCATTTAGGGATTTGTATTTTATGTAAGGTCCGTATTGGCCCTTCATGATTCTTACAGGCTTTTTGTCTTCTGGATGTTCACCAAGATCTTTTATGATTGAAGATGACATTCTTCCTGGTTTAGCATCAGCTATTAAAATTATTGCTCTGTTTAAACCTATGGAAAATATTTCTTCAACATTTTCTAGTCTAGCAGACTTATTTTCACACTTTAAATAAGGACCAAATCTTCCTGTGTTTAGAGAAATCTCTTTTTGATTGTTGGGATTAATGCCTAAAGATTTTGGTAGTGAACATAAAAATCTCGCTTTATCAATATCAATACTGTCTAATTCAATTCCTTTTGGAATGGAGACATTTTTTAACAATTCATTTACATCTTTTTTAACTTTTTTTGTTTTTTTCTTATTTTCTTTTTCAATGCTTTCTAGAAGTTTTTCATATTGTAAATAAGGTCCAAATCTTCCATTTTTAAGAAAGATATCATTTCCATTATCATGTTTGCCTAAATATTTTGGTTCAGCTAATTGAGCCTGTGCTGCAGCCTTAGCTTTTGACAAAGGTCTAGTAAATTTACATTCTGGATAATTAGAACAACCGATAAATGCGCCACCCCTAAAACTATTTTTTAAACTTAAAGATCCTGTGTTGCACAATTGGCACTTTCTGACAACATTACCACTGTCATCTTTATCAAAAATTAACGCACCCAAACTTTCATTTAGCAAATCCAAAACTTCTCTAGTTCTTTTCTCTTTTACTTCTGATACATTGTTGTTAAAGTCTTTCCAAAATAATTCTAAAACGTTTATCCAACTTTCTTTTCCAGTTGTAATTTCATCTAATTGATCTTCTAATCCTGCAGTAAAATTGTAATCAACATATTTAGAAAATAATTTTTCTAAAAAAGCAGAAATTAATTTTCCACGATCGGTTGGAAAAAATCTTTTATTAGTTATCTCAGCGTATCCACGGTTAGAAATTGTAGATATAATACTTGCATAAGTAGAAGGTCGTCCAATTCCAAGTTCTTCTAATTTCTTAACCAAGCTTGCTTCTGAATATCTTGGAGGTGGTTGTGTAAAATGTTGTTCATCTAAAAATGACTCAAGATTAATAGGTCCTTTTTTTACTTCTGGAAGTATTTCATCATCATCTTCTGGATTAGGATTTTTATAAACTTTTAAAAAACCATCGAATTTTAAAACTGATCCACTTGTTTTACAAATGGTATTTTTATCTTCAGTTTCAATAGTTATTGTATTTCTATCAAACTTAGCAGATACCATTTGAGAGGATAGAGCTCTGCTCCATATCAAATTATACAATTTATTTTGGTCAGTGCTTAAATATTTTTTAACAGTTTCAGGAGATCTATTAATATCTGTTGGCCTTATAGCTTCATGTGCTTCTTGTGCATTTTTGGCTTTTTTACCTGAATAATTATTAGCTTTTTCAGGAATATACTCATTCCCATAACTTTTTTTAATAAAATTTCTAAAATCACTAATAGCATCAGCTGATAAGTTTGTACCATCAGTTCTCATGTAGGTTATTAAACCAACTGTATCTCCCTCAATTTCAATTCCTTGATAAAGTTTTTGAGCAATTTGCATGGTTCTAGAAGCACTAAATCCCAATCTACTTGAAGCAACTTGTTGTAGTGTAGAAGTTGTAAATGGACCAGATGGATTTCTATTAACAATTTTTGATGAAATATCAGTAATATTAAATTTTTTATTCTTTAATCCAGAGATTGCCTTTTCAATATTTTCTTTTTTTTTAAAGGTGAATTTTTCAATTTTTTCCCCATCTAATTGATAGATGCTTGCTGTAATTGATTTTTTTTTATCATCTTGAAATTTTAAACTTAAAGTCCAAAACTCTTTTGGATTAAATAATTCAATTTCATGCTCTCTTTCTGTTATTAATTTTAAAGCAACAGATTGCACTCTACCTGCTGACTTTGACCCAGGAAGTTTAGTCCACAATATTGGTGAAATATTAAAACCAACAAGGTAATCAAGTGCTCTTCTTGCCATGTAGGCATCAACTAACAAGGGTTCGATTTGCCTTGGGTTTTCAATTCCAAAAGTAACAGCTTTTTTGGTAATTTCGTTAAATACAACTCTTTCAACCTCTTTATCTTTGAGTAGTTTTTTTTCATTTAAATATTCTTTTACATGCCATGCTATGGCTTCTCCCTCACGATCAGGGTCTGTTGCTAAAATAATTTTAGATGACTCTTTTGCAGCATCAGTAATATCTTTTAGATATTTTTTTGAAAAGTTATCAACCTCCCATTCCATTTTAAAATTTTGATCTGGATCGACTGAACCATTTTTTGATGGTAAATCTCTAATATGACCGTAACTAGCTAAAACGGTATAATTATCTCCTAAGTATTTATTTATTGTTTTGGCTTTTGCAGGACTTTCGACTATGACTAGATTCATAATTTAACAAACTACTTAAAAGTAGTTGATAGTCAATTTAATAAATTTTTGTCTTACTTTCTTCTTTATTTTTCAGACGTTTAATATTTTCTTTATGAGTATAAAATATCAATACAAACATTATTCCAAAAAAAAGTGCATTACTCATTTGATAATTAAAAAAAACATATACTGGTATTATTAGTGAACCAATAAGTGATGACAAAGAAGAGTATTTTGACACTAAAAAAGTTACCAACCAAGACACACAAAAAATAAAACCAAAAAAAATGTTTATAGTAAACAATATACCTACATAAGTGGCGACACCCTTACCACCTTTAAACTTTAACCAAACTGGGAAAACATGACCCAAAAAAGCACAAAGAGATGCAATATAAATTAATTCTGGATTATTAATTTTTACAAATAGTACAGGAAGTATAGCTTTCATAACATCTAACAAAAGGGTTGAATAACCAATTAATTTATTACCTGTTCTTAATGCATTTGTTGCACCTATGTTGCCAGATCCAATTTCTCTTATATCTTTTTTTAAAAAAATTTTTGTTAGTATAAATCCAAATGGTATAGAACCCATTAGGTATGAGATTATACCTATAGTTAAAAATTCCATTTTTATACTTTAAATAATTCCTGACCTTTTACAAACGTATTGGTTACTTTTCCTTGCAATTTTTTATCCTCTATAGATGTATTTTTTGATTTAGAGATTAAATTTTCTTTTTTAACAACCCAAGGCTTGTCTATATCTACAATACAAAAATCAGCTTCATTTCCAATAGATAAGTTTCCTTTATTTATATTTAATATTTTTGCAGGATTTGAAGTCAATGCTTGAATTATAGTATCAAGTTTAATAGATCCATTATGAAATAATTCTAAGCTTAATGATAATAGCGTTTCAATACCTGATGCTCCTGTTGCAGCTTGCGAAAATGTTAATCTTTTAGACTCTTCATCTTCAGGTTTATGATCTGAAACGATTACATCAATCACGCCATCTTTTAATCCTTGGACCAATGCTTCTCTATCTTCTTCTTTTCTTAGAGGAGGGGATAATTTTAAAAAAGTTCTAAAATCTCCAATGTCATTTTCATTCAGAGATAAATTATTTATTGAAACTCCTGATGTAAATTTTATATCTTGTTTTCTTTGTTTTATAATATTAACAGACTTCGAAGAAGAAAGTTGTGAGATGTGATATCTACATTTAACTTTTTCAAGCAATGTCAAATCTCTTTCAATTATAATTCTTTCAGCAATATCTGGTATTCCAGACAGCCCTAGCTTTGAGGCAATTATTCCAGAATTAATCATACCGTTTTCTGATAAATGCAAATCTTCAGCGTGTTGCATAATTAAACAACCCAGGTCTTTTGCTGAATTCATTATTCTGGACATTAGTCTTGTATTTTGAATAGTTTTGATGCCATCAGTAAATGCAATTATTCCTTTTTTGGCTAAAAGACCAAATTCGGTCATGTTAGTTCCTTCGATATTATGAGTTAAAGATGCGCAAGGAAAAATATTTATCTTAGATTTATCTCTTCCTCTTCTTTTTAAAAAATCAACAATAGAAACATTATCTATAATTGGATCTGTATTTGGCATAGTGACAACAGAAGTTACACCACCAGATAAAGCAGCATTACTTAGAGTTCTAAAATTTTCTTTATATTCGTAACCTGGTTCACCTACAAACACTCTCATATCCACAAGACCAGGGAAGATATATTTTCCTTTTAAATCAATTGGTTTTTCTCGAGATGGAAGATTATTGTTGTTTACTTTTTTACCTATTGCTTCGATCTTTCCATTTTCGTCAACAATTAATCCACCATTTTCGTTTAATGAATTATGAGGATCTATAATATTTGCATTTATAAAGTATTGTTTTTTCATTTATTCACAAAATATTTTTAAACACGCCATTCTTACAGCAACACCAAGTTCAACCTGTTCCTTAATAACACTCTTGTTAATATCATCAGCTAACCTGGTATCAATTTCGATACCCCTGTTCATTGGACCTGGATGCATAATAAGAGCATCAGATTTTGCATGATCTAATTTGTCTGGTGTTAAACCATAGTATTCATAATATTCTCTATTAGATGACAAGAAAGAACTGGTCATTCTCTCATTTTGCAATCTCAACATCATTACAATGTCACAATCTTTCAGTCCTTTTTTCATATCAGTAAAAGTATTAACCCCAAATTTTTCTATTTCTTTTGGCATCAAATTCGTAGGAGCAACTATATTTACCTCAGCACCAAGCATAGTTAATAAGTAAATATTTGATCTAGCTACACGTGAATGCAAAATATCTCCACATATTGCAATTTTTAATCCTTGGATTTTATCTTTTCGGTTAATTATTGTTAGCGCATCTAGTAACGCTTGGGTAGGATGTTCTCTACGCCCATCTCCAGCATTTAATACTACACAATTAACTTTTTGTGAAAGAAGATTGCAAGCCCCTGAATCTTGATGTCTAATCACTATGATATCTGGATGCATTGCATTTAAAGTCATAGCAGTGTCAATTAGTGTTTCACCTTTTTTAATTGCTGAATTACCCATGTTCATTGACATCACATCAGCTCCTAATCTTTTTCCTGCTAATTCAAATGAGCTTTGAGTTCTGGTTGACGGCTCAAAAAAGAGATTTATTTGAGTTTTGCCTCTTAAAACGTCAATTTTTTTATTCTTACTTCGATTTACTTTTATAAAGGTTTGAGCTTCATCAAGAATAATATTTATGTCACTAACTGATAAATCTTGAATACCTAACAAATGTTTTTGAGAGATTTTAATAGCTTTATTGGTTTTAGATGCCATTAAAATTAACTCTATAACTATAATACAGTCAGTTGGCAAGCATTAATTATTTAAAAAATCTATTGCTCCTTGAAGTATGAATGCAGCAGCATTCTGATCTATATTTTTCTCTCTTTTAGTTACATTTATATCTAATTGACTAGACAAATTGAACGCACCTACCGTTGAGAGTCTTTCATCCCATAAACAAACATCAATATCTAATTTCTTATCAAGATTGTTAGAGACATCATGAACAGACTGGGCGGATCTGCCCAAAGTTCCATCCATGTTAATAGGATATCCTATTATAATTCCCTTAATACTATTCTCCTCGATAATCATTTTTAATTCATTGATTAAATTATCTGCACTAGTTTTATTTAATGTTTTTAATGGTGTAGCTATAGATTGTTTTTCATCACAGATTGAAACACCAATTCTTTTAGACCCAAGATCTAGACCAATTAATCTACATGTTTCTGACTGTTTTTTTTTAAACTCTTCTATAGTGATCATATTGTATAATTTAGACTTAAGTGATAGTTTGCGACATATTTAATTATCATATGAGTATCGATCTTAAAACAATAAAGCACATATCAAAATTATCAAGAATTTCTGTTGATGAAAAAAAAGCAGAGAAACTGGCAGGAGATTTAAATTCAATTTTTGAATTTATTGAAAAACTTAATGAATTAAAGACAGATAATGTTCAACCTTTAACTTCGGTTGCAGAAACAACATTAAAGTTAAGAGATGATGAGGTAAAAAGTAAAAATTTAAGAGACCAAATAATTAAAAACTCTCCTCAGGAAAATGAGGATTATTTTGTTGTGCCAAAGGTGATTGAATAATGTCTGATATTACAAAACAATCACTTTCAGAATTAATTAAAAATATTAAAGATAAAAAACTTTCATCTACTGAAGTTATAAAAGCATTTGTAGAAAGATCTGAAAAATCCAAAAAGTTAAATGCCTATGTAACAGAAGACTTTTCAGCTGCAATTGATAAAGCTAAAAAGTTTGATGAAAACCCTAATTTAGATTTAAAATTACCTGGTATACCAATTGCTGTTAAAGATCTATTTTGTACAAAAAATGTCAAAACTACCGCAGGAAGTAAAATTTTGAATAATTTCATTCCTACTTATGAGTCCACAGTTACTCAAAATATTTGGAATGAGGGAGCTATTCTTCTTGGAAAATTAAATTGTGATGAGTTTGCTATGGGATCTTCTAATGAAACAAGTTTTTATGGTTGTGTGCAGAACCCAATTGATAAAGATTTAGTTCCTGGTGGATCCTCAGGTGGTTCATCTTCAGCTGTTGCAGCACAATTAACACCAATTACAATTGGAACAGATACTGGTGGTTCAATTAGACAACCTGCATCATTCACAGGCATTGTTGGTTTAAAACCAACTTATGGAAGTTGTTCAAGATACGGTATTGTAGCATTTGCATCTTCTTTAGATCAAGCAGGACCAATGGCTCAAAACGTAAGAGATTGTGCTTTATTACACGAGGTCATTAGTTCTTATGACGAAAAAGACTCTACCTCCATAGATTTTAAGCGAAACAATTATGTTAAGGAATTAACTAATAATATCAAAGGAAAAAAAATAGGAATACCTAAAGAGTATAGAGTTGATGCAATGCCCAAGGAAATAGAAGATCTTTGGAAGAAAGGTATTGATTATGTAAAAGAGTGTGGTGCAGAAATTATAGATATTTCACTACCTCACACTAATTATGCTTTACCCACTTATTATATTGTAGCTCCCGCAGAAGCTTCATCTAATCTTGCGCGATATGATGGTGTTAAATATGGATTTAGAGCTGATGGAGAAAATTTGATAGATATGTATGAGAAAACTAGATCTGAAGGTTTTGGAGCAGAAGTTCAAAGAAGAATAATGATTGGGACTTATGTTTTATCATCAGGATATTACGATGCATATTATCTTAAGGCTCAAAAAGTAAGAAAGCTTATTAAAAATGATTTTGATGAAGCTTATAAAAAAGTTGATGCTATTTTAACCCCATCAACTCCAAGTTCAGCATTTAAAATTGGTGAAAAGACAAATGATCCTGTTTCTATGTATTTAAACGATATTTTTACAGTTCCAGTAAATTTGGCAGGTTTGCCTGGAATTTCGATACCTGCTGGTCATGATGCAAAGGGTTATCCTTTGGGACTACAAATAATTGGAAAAGCATTTGATGAACAAAATTTATTAAACATCGCATATGCAATGGAAGAAAAGATTGATTTTAAAAATAAAATTACTGACTGGTGGATAAAATGAGTAAAGATAAATCAGAGTATCTAATAAACAGAAAAGATAATCAATATGAAGTAGTAATAGGCTTAGAAGTTCATGCTCAAGTTACTTCAGAATCAAAGCTATTTTCAGCATCATCAACTAAATTTGGTGCAGAACCCAATACTCAGGTAAGTTTAGTAGATGCTGCTTTGCCAGGTATGTTGCCAGTTATAAATGAATATTGTGTAAAACAGGCAATAAAAACCGGTATAGGACTAAAAGCCAAAATAAATAAACGATCTGTTTTTGATAGAAAAAATTATTTTTACGCAGATCTACCCCAAGGATATCAAATATCACAATTTAAAGATCCAATTGTAGGTGAGGGAAAAGTTATTTTAGATATGCCAGATGGTCAAAAAGAGGTTGGTATTGAAAGATTACACTTAGAGCAAGACGCTGGTAAAAGCATACATGATTTAGACCCAAAAAATACATTTGTAGATCTAAATAGATCAGGGGTTGCCTTAATGGAAATAGTTAGTAAACCAGATTTAAGATCACCTGATGAGGTAAATGCTTACGTAAAAAAATTAAGATCAATAATGAGATATCTTGGAACCTGTGACGGAAATATGCAAGAAGGTTCATTAAGAGCTGATGTGAATGTTTCTGTTAGAAAAAAAGGATCTAAAGTATTTGGAACTAGATGTGAAATTAAAAATGTAAACTCAATAAAATTTATGCAAATGGCTATTGAATACGAAGCTAATAGACAAGTAGATCTTATCGAGGAAGGCCAATCTATTGATCAAGAGACTAGACTTTTTGATACTAAAAAAAATGAGACAAGATCAATGCGATCAAAAGAAGATGCACATGACTATAGATATTTTCCTGATCCGGATCTTTTGCCTTTAGAGGTTTCAGATGATTTTATAGAAAAGTTAAAATTAGAAATTCCAGAGTTACCTGATGAAAAAAAAAAAAGATTTATTGAAAAATTCAAACTATCTCCTTATGAGGCAACCATTTTAGTTTCAGATAATGAAACCTCTAATTATTTTGAAAATGTAATAAAAAAATCAGATGTGAAACTTGCTACTAACTGGATAATTGGTGAGTTGTTTGCTGCTTTAAATGAAAAGAATATAGAAATCACTGAAAGCCCCATAAGTGCAGGTAATTTATCAAAATTAATAAATTTAATTAAAGATGGAACTATTTCTGGGAAAATAGCTAAAACTGTTTTTGAAAACATGATGGAGGGGGACAAAGACCCAAAAAAAATAGTTGAAGAAAAAGGATTAAAACAAGAAAGTGATCCTAAAGCTCTAGAAGCACTAATTGATAAAGTAATTGATGATAATCGAGAAAAAGCCAATGAATACAAATCAGGTAAAGTAAAATTATTTGGTTTTTTTGTTGGACAAGTAATGAAAGTATCAGGTGGAAAAGCTAACCCTCAATTAGTAAATGAGATTTTAAAGAAGAAACTTTAAAGTTTATGGGTTCAGACCTTAATATTACACAAGAGCTGCAAGATTATATTTTAGAACATGGACATAATCTTCACCCAGTTCAAAAAGAAATAATTGAGTACAACACATCACTTGGTGACATAAAAAGAATGCAGATATCAATCTCACAAACTCAGTTACTTCATTTAATTATTAAAGTTTCTAATATAAAAAAAATATTAGAAATTGGCACATTTACAGGTTTAAGTACTTTATCTATGTCATTAGCATTACCTGATGATGGTAAAATAATTGCATTAGATAAAAATGAGCAAACAAATAAAGTTGCTATTAATTTTTTTAAAAAAGCAAAACAAGATCATAAAATTACAACTTTAATTAAACCAGCTCTAGAGAGTTTAGACGAAATTAAAGAAAAATTTGAACTGATATTTATAGATGCCGATAAAGGAAACTACAAAGAATATTATGAAAGATCATTGAGTTTGCTTGAGACAAGTGGCTTAATTATAATTGATAATGTCCTTTGGTATGGAGAAGTGGCAAAGAAAAACGAACATGACAAAATTACTAAAACAATTAAAAACTTTAACGAATTTGTCTCTAACGATAAAAGAGTAGATAAAACCATAATCCCTTTAGGTGATGGAATGACTATATGTAGGAAATTGTAATGTACGAAGTATTTGGTTTCTATAGGTTTTTAAATATTAAGTATTTAAAAAAAAATAAGAGATTGATAAATGAAGTTTTAATAAAAAGTAATATTCGAGGAACAGTAATAATTTCAAAAGAGGGTGTAAATGGCACTATTTCTGGTAAAGGACCAGATATTAAAACTACTATTAATAAGTTAAAAAAAATTTTAAAATTTAAAGATTTCAATAGTTTCAATAAATCAAAAAGTTTGTTTCAACCGTTTCATAAACCTAGAGTGAAAATTAAGACTGAAGTTGTTCCTATGAACTTAAAACTTAGTCAAATGATCAAAAAAAAAGACAGTCATGTTGACCCAAATAAATGGAATAAATTAATAAGGAATAAAAAAACACTTGTTATTGATACTAGAAAACCATTTGAATATGATGTTGGTACTTTTAAAGGTTCCACGAATCCAAATATTGATAATTTTAGGGATTTCCCAAAATATTTAAAAAATCTTAAAAAAAATCAACCTATCGCAATGTTTTGTACCGGTGGAATTCGTTGTGAAAAAGCTTCAGTTTATCTAGAAAAAAAAGGTTTTAGTAATGTGTATCAATTAAAAGGTGGTATTTTAAATTATTTAAAAAAGACAAATCAAAAAAAAAGTTTATGGAAAGGTGAATGTTTTGTTTTTGATAACAGAGTTAGTTTAAAACATGGTCTAAAATCTGGTTCTTATTCAATTTGTAGTGGTTGCAGAAAACCAATTTCTCCACAGGTTAAAAATTCAAAAAAATATGAAGAAGGCGTTTCATGTCCAAATTGTCACGATAAATTAACAGATCAACAAAAAACAAGATTTAGAATGAGACAAAAGCAAATTAACCTTGCTAAAAAAGTTGGAAAAAGACATATCTTCCAAAAAGAATATTAATAACATTTAACAAACTAGATGAATTTATTAAAAGATGAGGTTTCAACTTTAGTCAGAAAGCTTGCAATACCAGCTAGTATAGGAACTCTTTTTCAAACCCTGTATACAATAGTTGATACCTTTTATGCTGGAAAAATATCTCCTGAAGCGCTTTCTGCTTTAAGTAAGTCATTTCCAATTTTCTTTATAATAATTGCTACATCTATTGGTGTAACAGTAGCTGGTACATCTTTGATTGGTAGTAGTATTGGAGAGAAAAATGAAAAAAATGTTTTAGGTTATTTTGTGAATGTTATTTTCTATGCAATAATTATTTCGTTAATCGTATCAATACTTGGTTTTACATTTGGTGAAAAAGTATTTCTATTAATGAATTCAACGACAGAGGTTACCAGTCTAGGTCTAAAATATATAAATATAATTTTCTTGGGTACAATATTGTTTATTTTAGTTGTAGCACTAAATTCTTTTTTGCATGCAGAAGGAGACACAGTAACATATAGAAATGCTTTAATTTTATCCTTTTTTCTTAATATAATCTTAAATCCTATTTTTATTTTTGGTTTTTTGTTTATACCAGCTTTAGGAATATCAGGAATTGGAGTAGCAACTCTAATTGCTCAATTTGTTTCCCTTTTAATTGTACTTAGAAAAATTCTAACTAACGAAAGAATAAAGAAAATTACTTTTAGTTATTTTAAAGTAAAATATTTTTTTCTAAAAAATATTTTCTTTCAATCTATGCCAATAACAGTTGCTATCTTAGGATATTCAGTAGCTGCTGCTATTGTTTTTACTTATGTTGGCTTTTCTAGCGAATATGCAGTAGCAGGTTATGGGTCTGCAACTAGAATTGAACAGGTTGTTTTACTTCCTATTTTAGGAATAAATACAGCAATTATTTCTATAATTGCTCAAAATATCGGAGCTAAATATTATAAGCGAGTTGAACAATCATATTTTACATCATTAAAATATGGTTTGTATTTAATGTTATTCTCAGGTGTTCTTGTATATTTAAGTGCTGACATTGTGCCAAAATTCTTCTCTTCTAATTCTGAAGTAATCGCATATGGTTCTATGTACTTGAAAATATCAGCCTTTATCTTACCAGCATATCCAATTTTCTTTCTTTCAAATGGGTTTTTTATGGCTTTAAAAAAATCAGAAAAAGCCATGTTAAATAATATTATAAGAAACGTTATAGTACCCATATTGTCATTTCATATTGCAAGATATATTAATGCAGACTTCAAAACATTTTTTTATATTTGGGCTACATTTCAATGGTCAATATCAATTATTTTATTCTTTTACGTTAAATATTATATAAAAAATAAATTAGTCATCACATAATTTGATCTAAATTACTTAAAGATGTTTTTTACCAAAAAAAAAATTTTAATAATGATTGTAATTTGTTTAGTTGTTTTTATATTTACTTACAATGATGTTAAGTCAGAAGAAATTACAGAAATTACTGGTTTTGCAAAAGTTATTGACGGAGATACAATTAAAATAAGTAATAAAAAAATTAGGTTACATGGGATAGATGCTCCAGAAAAAAAACAAACATGTAAAAAGCCTTACCTAACAATTAGTGTTTTTTCGTTTTCCAAGAGCTACTTATGTGGACGAGTTTCTACTGATAAATTAACTAAAAAAATAAATAATCAAATTATAAAATGTAAGATAAAGGATGTTGATAGATATAATAGGCTTATTGGAGAATGTTATAAAAGAAATGAAAATCTTAATTCTTGGTTAGTATCAAACGGTTATGCAGTTGCTTATAGAAAATATTCTAAAAAATATATTTCAGACGAAATAAATGCAAAGGATAATAAGCTTGGAATTTGGCAGGGTAAATTTGAAATGCCTTGGAATTTTAGAAGAAAAAATTAAATTTATAATCTTGAAGCACTGTCATTAATCCAGGACCAAAGATGTTCAGCAAAAGATCGTCTAACGAATAAATTAACTACTTGATCTCCTTTATTGTGAATTATGACATCTATATGATTCAAAATTGTTTGCACAGATGAACCTTTCTTATCTCTAAATTCATTAAAATCGAATGGACTTCCTGCTGAAAATATTTCGTAGATATTTTTTCCTTTAATTTCTAATTGAACAATTTGGTCTGTAACATCAACTACGGAACCTAAATTTACTTTTGATATATCATTAAAAAGTATTTTATTTAATTCATATTCATTTGTATCTTTTTTTACCACTTCGTTAGTAACTATCATCCATTCATCAGGGCTAAGCCAAATAGCTGTTAATTTATCACTAATTGTTGAGGTATTAGCTTCTGTTGGAAGAAGCATATTTAGATTTTTACCTATATTTGTAAAGAATTCTCTTTTTTTACCTCTTAAATTTAATTTCATTGTAGGTGAAATTTCTTTCACAACGATGCCGTTGTAATTAATTTCACCACTTGTAGCTGTTTTATAATTAAGCATTTATCCTTTTATTTTCTTCATCAAAAAAAATAGTATTTGAAACTGTGACACTAATATTTTTATTTTCCATTGGAATAAAAAGTTTTTTACCTTTCATATTTTTTCCGTCTTTAACAACTGCTAGAGCAATTGATTTATTAAGATTTGGGCTGAAATAACTTGATGTTACATGACCAAGCATTTCAACTGGTTTTTGATTTAATTCAGAAACAATTTGAGCACCTTCTTCTAAAACAATATTTGGATCTTCAGTCAATAAACCTACTAATTGTTTTCTATTTTCTTTCATTGTGTCAGATCTATAAAGTGATCTTTTTCCAATAAAGTCATATTTTTTCTTACTTACAATCCAGTCCATTTGAAGATCAATAGGTGTCATTGTTCCATCTGTATCTTGACCTACAATTATAAAACCTTTTTCTGCTCTTAATAAATGCATTGTTTCTGTTCCATAGGGAGTAATATTAAATTCTTTTCCAGCCTCTATACATTTTTGCCATATAGCCTCACCATAACTTGCTGGTGCATTAATCTCATAACTCAGCTCACCCGTAAAACTTATTCTCATAATTCTACATTTGATTTTATCAATTAATACCTCTTTAAATGACATGTGTGGAAAATTGTCATCTGATAAATCTAAATCAGGAATAATTTTATTTAAAATTTTTTTACTATTAGGACCACACAGACTAGCTGTTGCAAAATGATCTGTGACAGAAGTTAAATATACGTCTAACTCGGGCCATTCAGTCTGAAGGTAATCTTCAAGTTTTCCTAAAACATTTGCGGCACCACCTGTTGTAGTAGTCATAATATAATGATTTTCACCTAGTCTTGTCGTAACTCCATCATCATAAACCATACCGTCTTCATTAAGCATCAATCCATATCTGCATTTACCAATAGCAAGTTTTGACCATGCGTTAGTGTAAACTCTATTTAAAAATTCAGAAGCATCACTTCCCTGAATATCAATTTTACCTAAGGTAGAAGCATCTAATATTCCAGCACTCTTTCTAGCTGCTTTACTTTCCCTTTGTACAGCTTGATGCATTGTTTCACCTTCCTCAGGGTAATACCAAGATCTTTTCCACTGACCAACATTTTCAAATTCAGCTTTATTTTTAATGTGCCAATCATTCATAGGGGTTCTTCGGAATGTATCAAAAAATTCTCCTATATTTCTTCCAACAATAGTTCCAAATGTTAAAGGAGTGTATGGCGGTCTAAAAGTTGTCGTCCCTAATTCTCCCATTTTTACACCTGCTGTATCTGCAACGATTCCTAAAGCGTGCATATTTCCAAGTTTACCTTGGTCAGTACCCATTCCTGTTGTTGTATATCTTTTAACATGCTCGATTGATCTAAAACCCTCTCTTAATGCGAGCTTTATATCTTTTGCTGTTGCATCATTTTGATAATCTACAAAAGGCTTAGTTTTACCAATACTCTGATCAGAGGGTAAAAGCCAAATATTTCTCTTTGAAGTTTCATGATCATTTTCTAAAGCAATACTGTCAAAATCAGTTTTATCGATGTTTAAAAAATTTTTTAATTTATAATTTAAATTTCTAATTATTTCGTCTAGTTCAAAGTCGCCCCCGCAGGAGCCAACACTAATTTGTTCTTTTGTATCTGCTTTAGGAATAAAAATTTTTCTTTCTTCATCAAAGGTTAGTTTACTTCCAGATTGTGTGTATAAATGTACGGCAGGTGTCCAACCACCTGCAATACCTAAGCAATCACAAGAAATAGAAATTTTACTGCCAGTGACAGATGTACCGTCATTTGAAAGTCTCATTATGGATATGCTACTTATCCTTTTATATCCTCTGGTATCAACAATTGTATGTGACCAGTATATTTTTATACCAGCATCATTAATTTTTTTAATTATTTTTGCATCTGAATTTTCCCTGATATCAATAATAGCCTCAACCTTAATTCCCTTATTATGCAATGATAAAGCACTTTCATAAGCACTATCATTATTTGTGAAAAAAATATTTTTAGTTCCACATGCAACACCATAGAAATTACTATATTTTTTAATAGCTGAAGAGAGCATGATACCAGGTCTATCATTATTATTAAAAATTAAAGGTCTTTCTAGTGCACCAGTTGCTAAAATCACTTTTTTAGCTCTAATCTTAAGAAGTCGTTGTCTAATTTTATTTTTTTTATTTTTTTTGTCTAAATGATCTGTTAAATTTTCTCTAGCAAGTAAATAATTATATTGATGATATGCTGCTACGCTTGTTCTAGTTTTAATCTCAAGATTCTTAGTATTTTTAAGTTCATTAATTTCTTTTTTCAACCATTCAGATGCTAAATTATTATTAATTTTATTATATTCATTCGCCTCAAAAATTGTTGATCCACCAAGTTCATTCTTTTCATCTAAAAGTAATGTTTTGAAATTATTTTTTGCTGCATTTCTTGCTGCCAATATTCCAGATATACCGGCACCCACAACTAATACATCACAATGAATATTTCTATGGTCATATATATCTGGATCTCTTGTATTTGGAGATTTGCCAAGACCTGCAGAATGTCTAATGAAAAATTCATACTTTTCCCAAAAACTTTTAGGCCACATAAAAGTTTTATAATAAAAGCCTGCTGGAAAGAGGGGAGCTAAAAAATTGTTTATTCCACCTATATCAAAATTAACACTTGGCCAACAATTTTGGCTTGATGCTTCTAAACCTTCATAAATTTCTATTTCTGTTGCTCTTGCATTTGGTTCTGTAATATTTGAATTAGGATTTACTTGAACAATTGCATTCGGTTCCTCAGAACCAGAAGTCATAATTCCTCGTGGTCGATGATATTTAAAGCTTCTACCAACTAAATGAATATTATTTGCTATTAAAGCAGACGCTAAAGTATCTCCTTTAAAACCATAGTATGTTTTTCCATCAAACTTAAATGAAATTCTATTAGTCTCATCTATAAATTCACTTGATTTTACTCTTAGATTTTGTGTCATTTTATTGCGTTGGTGGTTTTTCACCCATTTTATAAATTGCTTTTATTTCATCATTAGATGTATCTCTAGCCATATTAAACCATTTACGACAACCATGAGCATGGTTCCATCTTTCAAACTGCACACCTTTAATATTTTTTCTCATAAATAAATATTCTGCCCATTCATCATCACTTAATTCAGTTGGTTGTTTGGGTCTTTCAATGTGAGCTTCTCCACCAGCTTTAAATTCTTGTTGATCTCTTTCTCCACAATACGGACAATTAATTAAAAACATTAATGTGCAACTGCTGCAGCACCATGTTCATCTACAAGGTCACCACTTACAAATCTATTTAAATTAAATGCAGCATTCAGTTTATGAGGTTCGTCATTAGCAATAGTATGAGCAAATAAGTCTCCAGAACCAGGTGTTGCTTTAAATCCACCTGTACCCCAACCACAATTAAAGTATAATCCTTTGATTGATGTTTTGCTTAGAATAGGACTTGCATCAGGACATATATCAACAATACCACCCCATTGTCTCAGCATTCTCATACGACTAAAAATTGGATATAATTCTAAAATTGCATTTAAAGTGCCTTCTACAATTTGATGACTACCTTTTTGAGAATAAGAAATATAATCATCTGTACCAGCACCTATAACTAGCTCACCTTTATCTGATTGACTAACATATGCATGAACAGCATTTGACATAACAACAGTGTCAATAATTGGTTTCACAGGTTCAGAAACTAAAGCTTGCAAGGGTTTACTTTCAAGTGGAAGTTTTAAACCTGCCATATTAGCAACTACGCTAGAATGTCCTGCTGCAACTACACCAATTTTTTTAGTATTAATAAATCCTTTTGTTGTTTCTATACCCTCAACTGTATCACCATTTCTCTTGATACCTTTAACTTCACAGTTTTGAATGATATCAACTCCCATTTCATCTGCACCCCTTGCATATCCCCATGCAACTGCATCATGTCTAGCTGTACCAGCTCTTCTTTGTAAAGTACCACCCAAAACAGGATATCTAATATCTTGTGATGTATTTATAATTGGACAAAATTTTTTTACTTCTTCTGTGTTTAAATAAACTGCATCTATTCCATTCAGTCTGTTAGCGTGAGTTCTTCTTTTTAAATCTCTCACATCTTGTAAATTGTGAGCAAGATTCATTACACCTCTTTGACTAAACATAACATTATAATTCAGTTCTTGTGATAAACCTTCCCATATTTTTAAGGCATGATCATACAAACCTGCACTAGCATCCCATAAATAATTTGATCTAATAATTGTTGTATTACGACCAGTGTTTCCACCACCAATCCAACCTTTTTCAACTACAGCAATGTTTTGCATATTATGTTTTTTTGCTAAGTAATATGCTGTTGCTAAACCGTGACCACCGCCACCAACAATTACAGCATCATATTCTTTTTTAGGTGCTGGATCTTTCCAGGCTCTTTGCCAATTTTCATGATACGACAAAGCATTTTTAAATAAAGAAAATATAGAGTACTTATTTCTCATAATAATTGAATAATTACTTTATAAAGATTGAATTTTCAATACAATCGCTTATTACACAATGTCATACGGAAGAGTGGGTGAGAGGCTGAAACCAGTCGTTTGCTAAATGACCGTGCGAGGAAACTTGTACCGAGGGTTCGAATCCCTCCTCTTCCGCCATTAAAAAAGAGGACGATCTTTAAAGAAATTTCTCATTGTAATAGGCCTTTGTTCTAATATATATCTGTAAACATTGTAGTTTTCCATTACCCGCTGAACATAGTTTCGTGTTTCCCTAAATTTTATTAACTCAACCCAATCAACATAATTAATTTGTTTCTTTTGTGGGTTTTTATTAATTTTTTTCCAATACTTAACTCGGTTTGGTCCTGCATTATAAGCGGCAACTGCAAAAGGGTATGCACCATCATATTGTAAGATAAGGCCTGCAATATAATGAGAACCTAAATTGATATTATATTCAGGATCAGTAGTTAATCTTGATTTTGAATAAGGAAGTTTTGCTTGTTTAGAAACTAATTTTGCGGTGTAGGGCATTAGTTGCATTAATCCTTTTGCACCTGCGTGACTGTTAGCTTCTAAATCAAACTCACTTTCTTGTCTTATAATAGATAAAATTAAAGCGCTATCTGGGATTTTTCTTCCATTAATACTTTTTGGAGTACTAATTATTGGATAATTAAATTTATTATGAAACCTTTTTTGATATGAAGCAATTTTAGAAACTTGTATAGCAAAGTCATATCTATTTATATTTGTTGCAAGTTCAGCCGCTAGTATTTCACTACCTTTGGAAACATCATCATTGGCTAGATGTCTTAGAATAAATTTTGTATATTTATCTTTTTTAAGCTCATCTAAAAGATAAGTAATCTTAACCAGTTCTTTATTAAAAAAAATAAGTCGATATTTTTTATCAACTTCCATGTCTTTATTAAGTTCAAATTTTCCATTTGGATTGATCTTTAAAAATGCTAATTGACCATAATAAGTAGTTAAATACTTTGATGCTTCTAAATACCATTTATTCGATCGCTCTTTATTTCCAAGTTTCTCATATGCACTAGCAAGCCAATAAGCTCCTCTAGAGGTACTAATTGGATAGTTAACATTGTCATAAAAATTTTTAAAATGATTTTTTGCTGTTAAAGGATCATTTAAAAAACTTAAAGCTATCCAGCCACTCATCCACTCTGCTGCTGCAAAGTCTGACCCTTCACTCATACCGTGATTACTTGATATTTTATAAGCAATTTCGTATTTTTTTTTATAAATTAGAGCCCGTGAAATTATTTCTCTTTCTTTCCACCATTTTTCTGGCATCACTAAATAATCTTTATCATTTCTAATTTTAAGTAGAATTTCTGTTGAAGAGTCTACACGACCTTTTTTTCTTCTCCATTTCAAACGATCATAATTAAGACCTGCATCATTTTTAAATTTTTGTGGCACATTTTTAATTGCTTGGTCAACTCCATATCCCTTACTTATTAGTATTTGTCTTGCCGTATATAAAAGCTCATAATCTTTTGGTAAATATCTTGTTAGTCTTTTAAGATCCCAATGCTTTCCATTCCATGCAAGATAATCTGCTCTTTTAATATAATCATCTGCATTTAGATTTTTTTTAAATTTTTTTCTAAAAAACTTTAAATCATTCCTAGATAATTTTGCTGTAATCCAACCTTCTTTAATTAAATTTGTACCCTTAGATTTATCACCAATTAACAGGTAACTTTCACCTAATATCATTTTACCATATCCACTGAGCGGTTCGTTAGCTCCAAACCATGTAATGATCTTCTTGGGCGAAACATTAGCTGTAGACAATTTATGTTCTGCCAAATATCTTAATCTATCAATTCTTGGATATTCAGGATTACTGTCTATAAAAACCTTATAATCGTAAAAAGAGGCTTGATTTCCTGTTGTTAGTAGATGTCTCCACTGAATAAAATTATAAATAGATTTATCTTTAGCTTTTTTGGAAATATTTAAAGCTGAAGTCCATTTACTTTTTTGCATTTCAGAAATCGCTTTTTTTGCCAAACCAAAATCTTTTTTGCTATAATATTTAGATATTTTAATGTTTTTAGTAGTTGTTACTCCTGCAACACTTGGTTTTTTTTTAGGAATTTTAAAACTTAACTTTTTCTCTTTTACTTCCTCAACAACAAGCTTTTTTTCAACCTTTTTTAATTTTGTAGGTTTTTTAAGAGGAGTAATAATATTTTTTGATATTTTTTTAATTATCTCTTCTGATGATAAAGTAGGTTTTTGAGGAGGAACAATTTGTATGGTCTCTGCGTAAAGGTTAGTTATTTTAAGAGAAACAAATAAGACCATTCCAAGAATAACTAATATTTTTTTGCACATAATCTTTTAGTATATGAATCTCTAAACTATGTTATAAGTATTTATGTTTAAAGGATCAAATGTTGCCTTAATCACTCCATTCAAAAATAATGGTCTAGATGAGGATGCATATATAAAGCTAATTCATTTTCATATTGACAATGGTACGTCTGGACTAGTCCCTGCGGGTACTACTGGAGAATCTCCAACCCTCAGCCATACTGAACATGAGCGTGTGATTGATTTATGCATTAAAGAAAGTAATGGAAAAATACCAGTTATCGCTGGTACGGGCTCTAACTCTACTGAAGAGGCTATTTCCCTAACTTCTCATGCTGAAAAGGCAGGTGCAAATGGTGCATTAATTGTAACACCATATTACAACAAACCTACCCAAGAGGGATTGTATCAACATTATAAAGCCATTAATGATAAATGTGGAATTCCTATTATAATTTACAATATACCAGGCAGGTCAGTAATTGATATGTCAGTTGATACAATGGCAAGACTATATGAATTAAAGAATATTGTTGGTGTAAAAGATGCCACTGGTGATTTAGACAGAGTTGATCAACAGTTAAAGAAAATGGGTAATGAATTTATTCAATTAACAGGAAACGATGATAACGCATTTGAATTTAATAAAAGAGGAGGCGTTGGGACTATTAGTGTAACTGCAAATATAGCACCAAAGCTTTGCTCGGAATTTCAAAAATATTCAACATCTAAAAATGATGAGAATTTTGCTAAAGCAAAAGAATTAGATGACATTTTACAACCAGTACATACTGCAATGTTTGTAGAGAGCAACCCTAGTCCAGTAAAATATGCTGCCAAACTAATGAATTTGTGTGACGATGAAGTTAGATTACCATTGGTTAAAGTTACAGAAGAGACTAAAATAATTATAAAAAAAGCCATTGAGTCTGCAAAACTTATTTAATGAACAAAAAAACCAATTCTGGTTTAAAGATTATTTGTTTAAACAGAAAAGCAAGTTTTAATTATTTTTTTGAAGATCTTTTAGAGGCAGGAATTGTTTTAAAAGGTTCTGAAATAAAGTCCATCAGAGATGGTAAAGTTAATATAGCGGATGCATATGCAGTTGAAAAAAAAGGTGAAATAGTACTTATTAATTCACATATTTCTCCATATAAACAAGCAAGCTATTCAAATCACAATCCAACAGATGAAAGAAAACTTTTGTTAAACAAAAGAGAGATAAACAAACTTATTGGAAAAATGCAAAGAGATGGCTTTACCATTGTACCTACAAAAATGTATTTTAAAAAAGGCAAAGCTAAAATTGAACTAGCAGTTGCTAAAGGAAAAAAACAATACGATAAAAGAGCAACAAAAAAAAACAGAGATTGGAACCGTGAAAAATCAAGATATATCAGAAAATCAAGCTAAAATTGTTTATTTAGGCATAGGATCAAATCTTGGTGTTAGAAGTGAAAATATTGAAAAAGCTAAATTTCATTTAAAAGAAAATAACATAAAATTTATTTCAATTTCAAAATACTATGAAACATCATCATGGCCTAACCCCAATTATCCAAAATATTTAAATATAATATTGAAAATTATTAGTTATCATAATCCTTTAAGTTTACTCAATATTTGTAAAAAAATTGAGATTAGCTTAGGTAGAAAAAAATCAAAAAAAAACTCTCCCCGAATATGTGATATTGACATTATTGATTTTCATGGAATGAAATTAAATATCAAAAGTAAGCTAAATTTACCTCATAAAAGAATGCATAAAAGAAATTTTGTTTTACTCCCCTTGTTTGAGATTGAAAAAAACTGGAAACACCCATCTAAAAAATTAGATATTAAGACCCTAATTTCGTTACTTCCTATGGACGATATTACATCTATTAAACAAATTTAATTTAATGATATAGTAAAGAATGTTGAATTCTAATGAACTTATAAATAAAGTTAAAGTATATAACAAATTTCTTAATCATGAGAGATTAGATAAAGCATATAACTTTGCTATTAAGGCACATCAAAATCAAAAAAGAGCATCTGGTGACCCTTACTCTGTTCATCCGATTGAGGTTGCAAATATTCTTACAGAATTAAAATTAGATAGCGCAACTATTACTACCGGATTATTACATGATACAATTGAAGATACTGTTGCTACATATGAGACAATCAAAAATGAATTTGGACCTGAGGTAGCAGATTTAGTAGATGGAGTTACTAAAATTTCTGTTTTTGAAAACACTGCAAGTTTTAACTCAAAAGCAGAAAACTTTAGAAAATTGATTTTAGCAACCTCTAAAGATATTAGAGTTTTATTAGTTAAAATTGCTGATCGACTTCATAATATGAGAACCATCAAAGCAATAACTAAGGAAGATAAAAGAAAAAGGATTGCCCAAGAAACAATGGAAATATATGCCCCACTTGCAGATAGAATGGGAATGCATAGAATTCGTGATGAGCTTGAAGATTTATCTTTTGAAATTTTAAATAATGATGCAAGAAAATTAATTAAAAAAAGATTAGATGAGATCAAACTCGATAAGAAAAATTTATTTGAGGAGCTTTCTTTTGAGTTAAGTTCAATTTTAAATGAAAATCATATTAATGCAGAAATTTATGGAAGAGAAAAAACTCCATTTTCAATTTGGAGAAAAGTTCAAAAAAAAAGAGTTTCTCTAGAACAAGTAACTGACATTATTGGATTTAGAGTAATTTTAAAAAATATTGATGACTGTTATAAAACGCTAGGAATATTTCATAAAAAATGGAATTGTATTCCTGGAAAGTTTAAAGATTATATATCTTCTCCAAAAATTAACGGTTATGAGTCTATTCATACTTCCGTAATTGGTTCAAATAAAAAACCAATTGAAATACAAATAAGAACAAGTGAAATGCATGAATTTGCAGAAAGAGGTATAGCATCACATTGGAAATATAAATCTTCAGAAAAATTCAATTCATTAAGCTGGAAAGAATATGACTGGTTAAAAGATTTAGTTGAAATTATAGAAAAAAATGAAAATCCTGAGCACTCATATGAATACACTAAACTTCAGATGTTTCAGGAAAACGTTTTTTGTTTTACACCCAAAGGTTCTGTAATAAAATTACCTAAAGAGGCTACTGCTATTGATTTCGCGTACGCTGTACATACAAAAATTGGTAACTCAGCAACAGGATGCGAAATAAATGGAAACAAAAGCGACTTACAAACAATTCTTCATAATGGTGATCGTGTAAATATCATCACCTCAAAAAATAATTCACCATCACTTCATTGGATACCTACCACTAAAACTGGAAAAGCTAGAGCTGCTATAAGACGTTATTGGCATGATAAAGGTGAGCAAAAAGAAGAAAAAATTAAAAAATATAACACAACACTATGGATGTCATTACCTGATAAACCTGGTCAACTTGGCGATATCAGTTCATTAATTGGAAGTCATAAATTAAATATCTCTAGTTTAGAGATGGTAGGTAAAAACCCAAACTATATTAATTTTAAATTTAAATTAATCATAAGAAACCTTAAAAATTTTACAAATTTTATTGCAGTGCTAAAACAAAAGGGTATAAAATTTAAGATAATTAGACACGAAGAAAAAAGAAATGCTTTCACACAAAAAATCCTTAAATATTTTAAAAAAAACTAATGCATTATTGGAAGGTCACTTCATTTTATCATCAGGCTTGCATTCATCAAAATATATCCAATGTGCAAAACTTCTAAGTTTTCCAAACTTAGCTGAAAAAATTTGCAAATCATTAGCAAACCAAATCAAAAAAAAATATCAAAAAATTGATTTAATTCTAGCTCCAGCGATGGGGGGAATAATTATCGGTTATGAAATCGGTAGACTTCTAAAAAAAGAAACAATTTTTTGTGAGAGAGTTAAAGGAAAATTTACTCTCAGAAGAGGTTTTTATATTAAGAAAGGTGCTAGAGTTCTAATTATTGAAGATGTTATTACTACAGGAAAATCAAGTTTAGAATGCGTTAAATTAATAAAGAAAGCAAATGCCAAATTATTAGGATTTGCATCTATCATAGATAGATCGACTAAAAAATCTTTAAAAATAAAGACAAAAATTGTATCTCATTTAAAAATAGATGTGCCTGCATACAGCCCAAAAAAATTACCTGAAACACTTAAGTCTGTACCTATAACAACACCAGGGAGTAGATTTATTAAGTGAAAAGACTAGGTGTAAATATTGATCACGTTGCAACATTAAGAAATGCAAGAGGTGAAAAACATCCAGACCCAATCAGTGCTGCATTACACGTAGTCAAGTGCGGAGCAGACTCTGTAACAATACATTTAAGAGAAGATAGAAGACATATTAATGACAAAGATGCAAAAAAGATATGTAATTTAAAAAACGTATTGGTTAATCTTGAGGTTTCAATGAATGAAAGTATTGTATCTAATGCTCTAAGAATCAGACCAAATTATATCTGTATAGTACCAGAAAATAGAAAAGAAATTACAACTGAGGGAGGTTTAAATTTAAAAGAAAATTTTAATAAATTAAAAAAAATAATTTTTAAATTTAAAAAAGCTAAAATAAGAACCAGTTTATTTATTAATCCTTCTGTAAATGATGTCAAACTTTCTAGATTGCTAGAAGTTGATTGTGTTGAAATCCATACAGGAAAATTGTCAAATAACGTTAAGTCAAAACAAAAATATAACAAAGAACTTCAAAGAATTAAAAAAAGTTCAAAGCTCGCAAATTTATTGGGCATTGAGGTTCATGCAGGGCATGGCCTGGATTACAAAACCACTAAATTGCTCTCAAAAATAAAAGAAATACATGAGTATAATATTGGTCACTTCATAATAGGGGAGTCCGTATTTCATGGTTTGTCGAAAGTGATTAAAAATTTTAAAAAATTATTGAAATAATATGAAAATTCTTGGGATTGGGGTTGACATCATTGAAAACAAAAGAATCAAAGAGTCAATTAAGAATAATAAATTTAAAAAACGAATTTATAGCATTAATGAACTCAAATTATCAAAAAAAACAAAAAATAAAGTTGCTTTTTTTTCGAAGAGATTTGCGGCCAAAGAAGCTTTTTCTAAAGCATTAGGGACTGGCTTTTCATCAAATTTAAACTTTAAAGACATTGAAATTACAAATGATAAAAAAGGTATGCCTAGATATGTTGATAATAAAAAAATTATAAAAATTGTGCAAAAAAAATATAAAATTAAAAAGTTTAATTCTTTTCTGTCAATTTCAGATGAAAAAGATTATTCAACAGCCTTTGCAATAATTCAATCCATATGAAACTAGATAAAAATTTTTTTTCTGAAAATTTAAAAACTTTATTTTATGCTTTATTAATTGCTATATTAATAAGATCTATTTTAATTCAACCATTTTATATTCCTTCCTCATCAATGGAGCCAACATTGCTGGTAGGCGATAGGTTGTTTGTTACAAAATATTCCTACGGCTATAGTAAGCATTCTTTTCCTTTTAGTCCCCCGATACTTAGTAAAAGAGTAATGTTCAATAGCCCAAAACGTGGAGATGTAGTTGTTTTCAAAACACCAGCAGATAATAGAACAGATTATATAAAAAGACTTATTGGTCTACCAGGTGATAAGATTCAATTTATAGATTCTAACCTTTATTTAAATAACAGTGAAATATTAAAGTCAAAAACTCCAAGTAAAAGTAATATTTATTGTGGAAGTGAAATTATTGATGTTTTTAAATTTGAAGAAAAATTACCAAATGGAAAAAAATTTCACACTGTCTACTTAAAAGAATACACATACCAGAATTCAGATATCTTTACTGTCCCTGATAACCATTATTTTTTTTTAGGCGATAATAGAGATTGTTCTAAAGACAGTAGATATTTAACAAGTGTTGGTTATGTTCATAAAGACAATTTAGTTGGTAAAGCTCAATTTATTTTTTTTTCATCAGATAGAAAAGAGGGTAGTTTTTTTGAATTTTGGAAATGGCATAAATCAATTAGATTTAATAGAACATTTGATAAAATTAATTGATGAAAATAAACTATCAAAAATTAGAAAAAAAAATTAACATAAAATTTAAAAATAACAATTTGTTAATTCAATCATTAACCCATAAAAGTTTTAACCCAAATGAAAATAATGAAAAGATTGAATTTTTAGGAGATAGAGTACTTGGGTTAGTTATTGCTCAAAAACTTTTAAAAATCTACCCTAATGAAAAAGAGGGCATACTTGATAAAAAATTTGCATCATTAGTAAATAAAAAAACATGTTTAGAAGTTGCAAAAGCAATTGAATTAGAAAAATATATAAAAACTTTCAACCCTAAAAATAAAATTATCAAAATTGAAGACAAAATTATTTCAGATAGTTGTGAGGCATTAATGGGAGCTATTTATTTAGATAAAGGATTAAATATAGCTGAAAAAATTATCTTAAAACTTTGGGGTAGTCATATTGAAAAAAGTGTTATTACTCAAATAGATGCAAAAACAAAACTCCAAGAACTAGCTTTAAAAAAATTTAAAAAATTACCAACCTATAAAATAATTTCTAATACGGGTCCACGTCATAAACCTATTTTTAAAGTAGGAGTTAAGCTCCCTAATACGAAATATTTTATATCTTTGGGTAAATCGAAAAAGGATGCAGAGCAAAACGCTGCAATTGAATGTCTAAAAAATATAAATTAAAAAAAATATGAATTGGATAGATCAAGGTTTTTTAGTTAGCAAAAGTAGGTATAGTGAAAACTCTATAATTGCTGAATTGTATACTTTTGAAAGAGGTAAAGTTTCAGGCATTATATTTGGAGGAACGTCTAAAAAAATTAAAAATTATCTTCAAGTGGGTAATAAACTTCATATTAATTATAACTCAAAAAACGACAATAGAATGGGTTATTTTAAAATTGAAATTTTGAAAGCTTACAGTCCATTTTATTTTGATCATAAGCAAAAGCTTTCATGTATTACTTCAGCAATGAATTTAATAAAAATATTAACAGCCGAGGCACAGGCAAATAAAAAAGTTTATTCTCTTATCGAAGACCTTTTTAATTTATTAAATGAACAAAACTGGCTTAAAAAATATATTTTCTGGGAATTGGAGTTACTAAAATTACTAGGTTATGATCTTGAGTTAGAAAATTTGGTAGAAAAAAATTTAGAAGATAATAAAACTGTTTATTTTGCAACTTCTTATACTGAAAAGAAATATGTTCCTAACTTTCTTATCGAGAAAGATTTAGAGGTAACAGATATTAATATCTTATTAAGTGGATTAAAATTGGTTGGAGACTATTTGGATAAAACAATCTTGAAACCAAATAATTTAAATTATCCTAATAGTAGAGTAATTTTTTTAAATTCTTTGAAATAATTATTCTAAAATTTTGTCAATTCTATCAGCGTAATATGAGACAATGGCATTTGCTCCTGAACGTTTAAAAGAGACTAAACTTTCATAAACTGCGTTTTTTTGTATTAGTTTTTTATTAATAGCAGTTTCTAAAAGACTATATTCACCAGAAACTTGGTATGCCAAAACTGGAATTTTAAATTTTTCTTTTATTGATTTAATTATGTCCAAATATGGCATCCCTGGTTTAACCATAATCATATCTGCACCTTCCTTTATATCTAAAGCAACTTCACGCATAGCCTCATCACTATTTCTAAAGTCCATTTGATAAGTTTTTTTATCACCCTTAAGTGAGTTTTTAGAACCAACAGCATCTCTAAAAGGTCCATAAAAACTAGAGGCATACTTTGCTGCATAGGATAAAATTTGAGTATTTTTAAAATTAGAATTATCAAGTGCTTTTCTTATTTTTCCTATTCTCCCATCCATCATGTCTGAAGGAGCAAGAACATCACATCCCATTTCAGCCTGTAACAGAGATTGATTTATTAGCACTTCAATCGTTTCATCATTAATTATTTGATTAGACTTTATTAATCCATCATGACCATGTGATGTGTAAGGATCTAGCGCAACATCACACATAATTCCAATTTGATTTTTGTATCTTTTTTTAATTTCTATTGTGGCCCTGCAAACTAAATTATTTTCATTTAATGACTCGGTACCCAAATCATTTTTTAAAATATTTTTCGTTTTAGGAAAAAGAGCAACCATTGGAATACCTTTTTTAATTGCTTTATCTACTATTTGAGAAACCCTATTTATTGTATATCTAAAAACACCTGGCATTGTAGATATCGATTCTTTTTTGTTTGACCCATCTATTAAGAAAATTGGTAATATAAAATCATTTGGACTGAGTGTATTTTCTTGAACCAACCTTCTAGTCCACGATTCCTTTCTATTTCTTCTCAATCTTAAATTTGGATATTTTCCTATAATCATGTTTAAATATACTTTATTAATGCGACAAAAGTATTATACAAATAAATATAATTATAAGTAAAACACAATTTCGATGACTATAGATAACACAAAAATTATAGACCTGAATATAAAAAAAGAGGAAAGAATTTTAGATTTCAGTGATTTTCAAAAACAGAACATAAAATTTGATATAGATAAGTTGCAAGAAGCATACAATCAAATTGTAAATATTAAAAAATTTGATGATGGTGGTGGTGTAACTCACTTTGGTGCCATTTCACTTACTCAAATCCCTGGTGATCCAGATTCAATCAAAGGCAGCAGGGCTAGAGGAGTTTATTGGACTAAGCCTGATAAAACTGGAAAAGAAGTTTCAAGAGATATTAAGGTTGATGAGTCGCAATATTCTGAATTTATTAAAGATTATGAAAACACATATTTTAAGGAAGTGTATGATGTGCTTTCTTCAAAATATAAATTGGGTAGAATAAGAATTCTTTTAAAAGAGCCAAGATCTACTTTGAGTTGGCATA
Source organism: uncultured Pelagibacteraceae bacterium (assembly GCA_902605605.1). Lineage (GTDB taxonomy): Bacteria > Pseudomonadota > Alphaproteobacteria > Pelagibacterales > Pelagibacteraceae > Pelagibacter. Next base: position 20,238 of record CACLDI010000001.1, on the reverse strand, counting down.
GAGATCCTGAGCCAAGACTTCATATACCAATTATTACTAACCCAGGTTGTTTAATGGTAATAGATAATGTTGCAAAACATATGCCTGCAGATGGTTCTGTATGGGTTACAAATAATACTAAATATCACAATGCATTTAATGGAGGTGAAGAAAATAGAATTCACCTTGTAGCTTGTGTTCTTGATTATAAATTTAATTAGTTTGAAAAAAATATATATTTCTTCTGATCACGCTGGCTTTAAATTAAAGGAAATCATAAAAAAACATCTAATTAAAAAAAAAATGAATTATTTTGATCTAGGACCATCCTCTGATAATAGAGTAGATTATCCTGATTACGCTCATAAGGTTGCTCGAAAGGTAAAAATTAGCAAAAATAATGTTGGAATTTTAGTTTGTGGATCTGGAATGGGCATGAATATAGCTGCAAATAAACATAAGAATATTCGAGCTGCTCAATGTTTTAATTTAAAATCAACAAAATTATCAAGATTGCATAATGATGCAAATATCATTACATTAGGTTCAAGGTTGTTAACTAAAAAAAATGCTTTAAATTGTGTTAGTGTTTTTTTGAATACTAAATTTGAAGGTGGTAGACACTTAAAAAGGATTAAAAAAATATAATGTCTAGTGAAAAAAATTATATAAATGATAGCTATAAAAGTTTTTTTGAAGACAGTTTATCTTCAAAAGACCCAGACCTTTACAAGGCAATTCAAGATGAACTCTTGAGACAGCAACAACATATAGAATTGATTGCTTCAGAGAACATTGTTTCTCAAGCTGTTTTAGAGGCTCAAGGTTCAGTGCTAACAAATAAATACGCAGAAGGTTACCCTGGTAAAAGATATTATAATGGTTGTGAACATGTTGATGTTGCTGAAAATTTAGCAATAGAAAGATTAAAAAAACTTTTTAATTGTAAATTTGCCAATGCTCAGCCACACTCAGGAGCACAAGCTAATGGTGCTGTATTTTTGGCGCTGTTAAAACCTGGTGATACTTTTATGGGTATGAGTTTAAATTCAGGAGGTCATATCACTCATGGTTTAAAAATTTCAATGTCAGGAAAATGGTTTAATCCGATAGGGTATGATGTTGATAAAAAATCTGAACTTATAGATTATGACAATGTTGAAAAACTTGCCTTAGAACATAAACCAAAATTGATAATTGCAGGTGGAAGTGCATATTCCAGAGTTATAGATTTTAAAAGATTTAGAGAAATTGCAGATAAAGTCGGAGCATATCTAATGGTTGATATGGCACATTTTTCAGGTTTGGTTGCTGGAAAGGGATATCCAAACCCATGTGACTATGCTCATGTAGTTACATCTACTACACATAAAGTTTTTAGAAGTGCAAGGGGAGGAATAATTTTAACTAATCACGAAGAATTATCTAAAAAATTTAACACAGCAGTTTTTCCTGGCTACCAGGGTGGACCATTAATGCATGTTATTGCAGCTAAAGCAGCCGGTTTTTTAGAAGCTCTTCAGCCTGATTTTCAAGACTATATTAAATCTGTTTTAGCAAATGCAAAAATTTTAGCAGAAACTTTAAAAAATAATGGTTTTAAAATTTATTCTGATGGTACAGATACTCATCTTATGTTGGTTGACTTACGTCCTTACAGTGTAAAAGGTAACTTAGCTGCTGAAAGCTTATCAAGAGCTAATATTACGTGTAATAAAAATGGTATTCCTTTTGATACAGAGAAGCCAATGGTAACATCTGGTATAAGACTAGGAACTCAAGCTATTACAACACGTGGTTTTGGTTTAAATGAATGCAAGAAAGTGGGTGAATTGATTACAAAAACTCTTAAGGGTTTATCAGAAAACCCAGATGATAACAGTAAAGTAGAAGATGAAGTTAGAAATGAAGTTATTGCTTTAACTTCTTCATTTCCGATATATAAGAATCTTTAATTAATGATTTGTTCTATTTGCAAAAAGGGTGAAACCTCTGTTGTTGATTCACGTCCTACAGAAGATGGTACAGCAATAAGAAGAAGAAGACTGTGTGTTTGTGGCGCTCGTTTTACAACTTTTGAAAGGGTTCAGTTTAGAGAAATAATGGTTGTCAAGAAGAATGGAAGAAAATCTACTTTTGATAGAGATAAGTTATCTAAATCTATTTATTTATCCTTAAAAAAAAGACCTATTGATACAGAAACAGCAGAAAAATTTATTAGTAAAATTTCAAGAGCTTTGGAAGAGCTTGGTCAAAGTGAAATTTCAACAAGTACAATTGGTACAATGGTAATGGAAGGTTTAAAAGAATTAGATCCTGTTGCTTATGTCCGTTTTGCTTCTGTTTATCGTAACTTCAGAGAAGAACAAGACTTTGTTCAATTCGTGGACAAGATAGATGTCTTCAAAAAAAAATAAATTTACAAAAAAAGATAAACTATTCATGGAGATTGCCCTGGACTTGGCAAAATCTCGTCAAGGATTAACTGGCACAAATCCATCTGTTGGCTGTGTAATAGTTAAAAATGATAATATTATTTCAATTGGTCAAACTTCTTATAATGGTAGACCTCATGCAGAATTTAATGCAATTAAAAATTGTAATACAAAACTTAATGGTGCAAAAATGTATGTCACATTAGAACCATGTAGCCACCAAGGTGTAACTCCACCATGTACAAATGAAATAATTAAATCAAAAATTTCTGAAGTCATTTACGCACTTGAAGATACTGATAAAAGAGTAAGAAAAAAAAGTTTTAAAATTTTAAAATCTCATAAAATTAATGTATCGATAGGACTTCTAAAAGATAAAGTAAAAAAATTTTATATTCCATATTTTTTTAATAGAAAAAATAAAAAGCCTTTTGTTACTGGCAAGATAGCTATTTCAAAAAACAAACTTATTTATAGTAAATTCAAAACAAAAATAACTAACCAGTACTCTGATAAATTTACCCATTTTTTAAGATACAAAAATGACTCAATAATAACATCAAGTAAAACTGCAAATATTGATAACCCTAAATTAAATTGCAGAATAAGAGGTTTTGAAAAATTTTCTCCAGTAAGAATTATCTTAGACAACAACTTAAATTTAAAAAAAAATACTTATATTTTTAAATCAGCTAATAAAAAAAATACTATCGTTTTTTATAATAAAGCAAATAAGTCAAGAATTTCTATGTTTAAAAAAAATAAAATAGGACTTATAAAAGCAAAATTAAAAAATAGTAAGCAACTAGATCTAAGACTAATTATGAAAAAACTTTATTCTTTAGGTTTTAGAAATACTTTAGTGGAAGGAGGAGATTTTCTCACAACAAACTTATTAAAGAATAAAATATTTAATGAATTTTATTTATTCAAAAGTCAAAAAAAACTGCCAACAAATTCGGATTTTGTTAAATTTAATGGATTAAATGTCTTAAATAAAAAATATTCATTTAGACAAAATCTTAATTCTTCCTATGGAAAAGATACAATAACTCACTATAACAAATAAAATGTTTAACGGAATTATTTATAATCAAGGTTCAATTTCTAAAATAATCAAAAGAGATAAGGGGCTTAATATTTTTGTAAAAAGTAACCTTAAAGTTTCAAGTAGAGATATGGGTTTATCAGTAGCTTGTGATGGTGTGTGCTTAACATTGATTTCTTTCAAAAAAAAAAATATGGAATTTTATCTTTCAAATGAAACAATCAAACGATCAAAGTTTAAATTTTTAAAACCTAAAGATATTATAAACTTAGAATTACCCTTAAAATACGGTACTAAAATTTCAGGGCATATATGTCAGGGGCATGTAGACACTGCTGGTAAAGTATTGAGGATCTCTAAAGTTGATAAATCATATGTTTTTGAATTCGAAATCCCCAAGAAGGAAAGAAAACATTTAATAGAAAAAGCATCTATTAGTGTAAATGGTATATCTCTTACTATTTCAAAAGTTACAAAAAAAGGATTTCAAATTTGGATTATCCCTCATACGTATAAAGAAACAAACTTATCTACTCTAAGGAAATCGAGCTTAGTTAATATTGAGATAGATATCTTATCTAAATACGTTAGAAATTATTTTAATGAAAAAAAATAATTTTGCTAAAATTGAACAGATTATCAATGTAGCCAAAAAGGGTGGCATGTTCATCCTCGTAGATGATGAAAAAAGAGAGAATGAAGGTGATTTAGTTATCTCTACTTCTGACACTAATGCAAAAAATATAAATTTCATGGCTAGGTATGGCCGTGGATTAATTTGTCTTGCTTTAGATAGCATACAAGCAAAAAAATTAAATTTAAGTTTAATGTCACCTATCAATCAATCGAGAAACAAAACTGCATTTACAATTTCGATTGAAGCAAAAAAAGGAATAACCACAGGAATTTCTGCTAAAGATAGGTCTAGAACAATTAAAATTGCATCAAAAAAAAATGCAAACAAAAACGATATTGTTTCCCCAGGTCATATCTTTCCAATTATAGCTAAAGATGGTGGAGTATTAGTTAGAGCAGGACATACAGAAGCTTCGGTAGATATATCTAGATTAGCTAAAAAAAATAATTCAGCAGTTATATGTGAAATTATGAATGAAGATGGAACAATGGCTAAAGGTGACAATCTCTTTAATTTTGCAAAAAAACATAAACTTAAAATTGGAAAAATTGAAGATCTAATTGCTTACAGGCTCAAAAAAGAAAAATTAATACGCTTAAAAAAGCAAAGTAATATTGAGGTAAAAGACCAAAAATATAAAATAAGAATATATGAAAATTTATTAGACGGTGCAGAGCATTTTGCGTTAATAAAAGGAAATATTAAAAAAGGTGTTACACCTAGAGTTAGAGTAATCTCGTCAAATGTAGTTCAAAATTATTTAATCAGTCAACAATTACCAAATTCGTTTAATAAAACTTTAAATTATTTTAAAAAATATTCTTGTTGTGTTTTAGTTTTTATCAAAGATTCTAATCTTCGATCTGTTACACAAACACTAAAAGATTATAAAAATAAAGAATTTTATAAAACAGGTAATGACAAACTTATAAGAAATTATGGAATAGGTGCTCAAATAATTAAAGATTTAAAAATTAAAAATATGATATTGATTACTAAGTCACCAAAAAAAGTTATTGGTTTAGAGGGATATGATATAAAGATTACTAAACAGGAATTAATTTAATGAAAAAAAAATATTTAATAGTTATTGCAGATTATTATAAAGATATATCAAAAGGGTTACTGAACAGTGCTTTAAGTTTAATTCCAAAATCAAATATAATTACAATTATAACTGTTCCAGGGGTATTTGAAATACCAGTTACAATTTCAAAAAATATTAAAAAGTATGATGCATTTTTAGCACTCGGATGTGTTATCAAAGGACAAACCCCTCATTTTGATTTTATTTCTCAAGCCTCAACCAATGCAATTATGGACATATCTGTAAATAATAAAAAGCCTGTTGGAAATGGTATTATTACGTGCCTTAATATGAAACAAGCTAAAGCTAGAAAACAAAAAGGTGCCGAAGCTGCTAAAGCTGTAATTTCTATTTTGTCTCAAAAATGAGAACTCACTTTAACCCAAAAAATAATCCAAGAGTTATAATTATTCAAAAATTATATGGTAAATTTTATAATGAAGATGATAATTTAGATTTCCCGAAACATCGATTTAAAAAATTTATTAAAGATATAGTAACAGGGACCATAGAAAGAAATGATCTTATATTAGATGAATTAAACACAAAACTAGGTGATGATTTTGTTTTTGAGAATCTTGATAAAGTTTTTCAAACTATTCTTAAAGCAGCAACTTATGAATTCATGTATAAACCTCAATTGTCACTAAATATAATCATAAAAGAATATTTAAATTCATCTAATTTTTTTTTAGAAAATTCTCAAACAAAATATCTAAATGCCCTATTAGATAATGTTGGAAAAAAATTAAGATCTAAAAATGCATGAATTTGAATTAATTAAAAATTATTTTTCAAAGATTTCAAAAAAAAATAAATCTGCTCTTAATTTAAATGATGATGTTTTTTTTGATAAGAAGAAGGGTATAGCTATTTCTATTGATACATATAATTTAGGCTATCACTTTATTGATTTTAAACACCCTCATCTAGTTATTAAAAAAATTTTAAGGTCCTCTATCTCAGATTTAATTTGTAAAGGAGTGTTGCCAAAATTTTATTTTATAGCTGGTTCAGGTAACAATAAGACTTTTTCCAAAAAAAACTTATCCCTAATTTCAAATTCCTTAATACAGGAACAAAATAAATATAATATTGTTCTATGTGGGGGTGATACCACATTTTCTAATAAACTTAGTTTTACTATTACATCGCTAGGTTATTCAAAAAAAATTACTTATAGAAATAAAGCTTTAGTAAATGATGACATTTATGTAACGGGTAATTTGGGTGATAGCTTTATGGGTCTACAAATTTTAAAAAATAAAATTAAAGTATCTAAAGAACTAAAAAAATATTTTGCTCAAAAATATTATCTACCTGATATACAAATAAAGCTGACTAAAAAGTTATTAAACTTTGCAAATTCCTCTATTGATTTGTCTGATGGTCTGATTGATGATTTGAGTAAAATGATAAACAATCAAAATTTATCATTTTCCCTGAATGAAAACAAAATACCAATTTCAAAGAATTTGCTAAAAATAATAAAAATGAAGACCATGAAAAAGATTAAACTTGTATCTAATGGTGATGATTATCAGATTTTATTTACTGCAAGCAAAGATAAATCTAGAATCATAGCCCAAACATCAAAAAATCTTGGTATTAAAATTTCTAAAATAGGTAAAATTTGTTCTAATAAAAAAAGATCAGTAATTATTGATGAAAAAGGTAAGGAAATAGTACTTAAAAACAAAGGTTATGTTCATCAATTCTAAAAGTTAATTATTGTCTTTTTTAGCTTTTTTTGTATTGTGCGGGCTTAAAATTTAACAACCAACAACATTAAGGTTTTCATGAGCTCAACAGTCGAAACGATTTTATTATATACAATAGCAGCAGGCCTCTTATCCATTGTCTATGGATTTTTCACTGGAAAAAATATTCTTAATTCAAACGCAGGTAATAAGAAAATGCAAGAGATAGCATCTGCTATTCAAATTGGTGCTAAAGCATATTTAGCAAGACAATATAAAACAATAGCGATTGTTGGTGTTGTTGTTTTAGTAATTGTTAGTATAGCTTTTAGTCCTTTAGTTGGTGTAGGATATTTAATTGGTGCTGCTCTATCAGGTATTGCAGGTTATGTTGGAATGTTGGTATCTGTTGAAGCTAATGTAAGAACAGCAGAGGCTTCAAGAAAAGGTTTAGCTCAGGGCCTTTCCGTTGCTTTTAAATCAGGTGCCGTAACTGGTATGCTAGTTGCTGGTTTAGCATTATTGTCAATAGCTGTTTATTACTATCTATTATTAAAATTAAATGTTGATGAAAGAGAAATTGTTAATGCTCTTGTTGCATTAGGTTTTGGTGCATCTTTAATTTCAATTTTTGCAAGATTAGGTGGGGGAATTTTTACGAAGGGAGCTGATGTAGGTGCTGATTTAGTAGGAAAAGTAGAAGCAGGTATCCCAGAAGATGATCCAAGAAATCCAGCGGTTATAGCTGACAATGTTGGAGATAACGTTGGTGATTGTGCGGGTATGGCGGCTGATCTTTTTGAAACATATGCTGTAACTATTGTTGCTACGATGGTTTTATCATCAATTTTCTTTGTAGGTGATTTAAATATGATGATTTATCCTTTAAGTATTGGTGCTGCATGTTTGTTAACCTCAATACTTGGTACTTTTTTTGTAAAATTAGGTAAATCTAAAAATGTTATGAATGCCTTGTATAAAGGCTTCATAGTATCTGCTGTAGCGTCATTAGCTATTTTGTGGCCAGTAACAGACCACGTAATAGGTTTTGCAAATGAGTATACAGTAAATGGTAAAACTTTTAATGGTATGAACCTTTACTATTGTGGAGTTATTGGTTTGGTAATTACAGGTTTATTAATTTGGATAACTGAATATTATACAGGTACAAATTACAGACCTGTTAAATCTGTTGCTTTATCATCAACAACTGGACATGGTACAAATGTTATTCAAGGATTAGCTGTATCAATGGAAGCTACAGCAATTCCAGCTTTAATTATTGTTGCAGGTATTTTAATAACTAATTCGATTGCTGGTCTTTTTGGGATAGCCATAGCAGTTACTACAATGCTTGCATTAGCAGGCATGGTTGTTGCACTAGATGCTTATGGACCTGTAACAGATAATGCTGGTGGTATAGCTGAAATGTCAAATTTAGATAAAAAAGTTAGAAAAACTACAGACGCCCTTGATGCAGTTGGTAACACAACAAAAGCTGTAACAAAAGGTTATGCAATTGGATCAGCTGGTTTAGGTGCCTTAGTTTTATTTGCTGCTTATACAGAGGATATTAAACATTTTTCAAAAGAAGCTGGGTCAGCGCTTGAAGGTATTGTTGTCACTTTTGATTTATCAAACCCCTATGTTGTAGTTGGTTTGTTAATTGGCGGGATGTTACCTTATTTGTTTGGATCAATGGGGATGCAAGCAGTCGGTAGAGCAGGTGGAGCTGTTGTTGTGGAAGTAAGAAGACAATTCAAAAAATACCCAGGTATAATGAAAAGAAAACAAAAACCTGACTATGCGAAATTAGTTGATTTATTGACGGTGGCAGCAATTAAAGAAATGATTATCCCTTCTTTATTACCGGTGCTTTCACCAGTTGTGTTATACTTCATAATTCTAGCAATTGGTGGACAAGTTGCAGCTCTAGCTGCGGTAGGTGCAATGTTGTTGGGTGTTATTATTACTGGATTGTTTGTTGCAGTTTCAATGACAGCAGGTGGTGGAGCATGGGATAATGCTAAAAAATATATTGAAGATGGTAATCATGGTGGAAAAGGTTCAGAAGCTCATAAAGCTGCTGTGACGGGTGATACAGTTGGCGATCCTTACAAAGATACCGCTGGACCCGCTGTTAACCCAATGATTAAGATTACAAATATAGTAGCTTTGTTATTGTTAGCCGTTATCGCTGGCTAATTTCTTTACGCTTTTTGGCCCTCACTCCAAGAGGGTCATTAATTTTTTGTCTCATACTAGACATAAAATCGTATATGAAAGAGTTTCTTTTAAAACCTGCCTCTGTAGTCGCCTCTACAACTTTTATATTTTCCATATCTTCTTTATTATAAAATTCTTTTTTTTTCAGTATTCCGTAACTGTCTATTTCCAATACCAAAATATCATTTTTAAAAATTTTCATTCTTCCAAGATTTTTTAATTTTGATTGAGTCTGTTTTCTTTCAATATAAATCCATATATCATTATCAAATTTACTTTTAGTAGATGGTGATCCTAAAGTTTTTTTGATGTCATTTTTATTACTTTTATTAACTATTAACGAGGCTTGTTTTTTTTCTAAAAAGGGAACACCATGATGTTTAACAACAGGCTTAAAAGAACAATTTGTAACTATTAATGAAAAAAAAATTATATATAATGTTTTATACATGAAACAGAAATATTTATATCTTTATAATAATTTAATAAATTACACTAGAAATAAAGATTTATATAAAAATTTAAATAGAGAAGATAACTTTTCTGACCGATTAACCTTATTTTTACTCCATTTTTCTTTTTTTCTTAAAAACTACAAAAAAGATGAAAATAAGACTTTATTACAAGAAATTTATGATTTTAATTTTCGTCAACTTGAGTTGAGCATTAGAGAAATTGGCTATGGTGACCAATCTATTAACAAAAAAATGAAAGATTACATAAATTTATTTCATTCGATGGTTTCCGAGATTCATTTTTGGGAAGATTTATCTAAATCTGATAAATTAAAAAAAATTTCTATTTTTTTGAGTGATTTTGGAAATATTGAATATTTACTTGATTATTTTGAAAATTTTAATGAAGATTTATCAAAAAAAACTTTGAATTCTTATTTAAAAAGTGTAAGTAACCCCTAATTATGGCTGTACCTAAACGAAAACAAACCCCGTCCCGAACTGGGATGAGAAGGGCTCAAACTATGAAATATTCAACTAAAAATATAGTTGAGGATAAAAAATCTGGTGAATACAGATTATCTCATCATTTAGATTTAAAAACTGGCATGTATAAAGGAAGACAAGTTTTAGATCCAAAAGAATAGTATAATATTCCAATAAAATGTCAGATTTGATTAAAATTGCAGTTGATGCAATGGGAGGTGACAATTCACCTAAAAAAGTTATTGATGGAATTATTCTCAATAATAAATCAAATAAAAATGTTTTTTATAAAATTTTTGGTGACCAAAATCAAATATCAGAATTAATTAAAAATAAAATTGATAGTAAATTTTATGAAATTATTCATACCGATAAAGTAATTAAAAGTACCGATAGCCCTTTAGAAGGAGCGAAGAGAGGTAAAGAAACTAGTATGTGGCTTGCAATTCAGAGTGTTAAAGAAAAGAAGGCTGATATAGTTATATCTGCTGGGAACACAGGGGCTTTATTGGTGGTTGCTAAATTAAATTTAAAAATGATTGAAAATATTGACAAACCAGCTTTGTCTGCACTTTGGCCAAATAAAAAAGGTATGAGTGTAGTATTAGATTTAGGCGCAAATATTGAATGTAGTTCAAAAAATTTGACAGATTTTTCTATAATGGGTGCCTCTCTATACACATCACTTTATCCTAATGAAAAACCCAATGTAGCATTGTTAAATATTGGATCCGAGGAACTAAAAGGAAATGAAACGATAAAAGAAACTTATCAGATTTTAAATGAAAAAAATTCTGATAATTATAACTTTGCAGGATATATCGAGGGCAACCATCTAATGGATGGTGATGTAAATGTCATTGTTTCAGATGGCTTTACAGGTAATGTTGCATTAAAAACTGCTGAAGGAACAGCAAATTTTATTACCAGTGAATTAAAGAAAACAATGACAGAAAATATTATGGGTAAAATTTCATCCTTATTAAACATATCAAATTTAAAGAAATTCAAGAAAAGACTTGATCCTAGATTGTACAATGGTGCAATTTTTATTGGGCTAGACTCACCAGTAGTTAAAAGTCATGGTGGTACTGATCACATAGGATTTTCAAACTCGCTTGATGTTTGTCATAGAATTGTGAACGGTAATTTGATAGAAAAGATCAAGAACAACATTTAAAATGAGAATAAATTTAACTAAAAAAGACTTAGTTAATTTAGTTTATATGCAGCTTGGTTTTTCTAAGCAAATTTCTGAAAATTTAATTGACGATTTTCTATCAACATTAGTCGTAAATATTAAATCCGAAAAAAAATTAAAATTATCAAAATTTGGTACTTTTTCCATAAGACAGAAAAAATCAAGAATAGGAAGAAACCCCAAAACTAAAGAGTCAAAAGTAATATCAGGCCGAGAAGTTGTTTTATTTAAGCCGTCAAAAGAGTTTAAAGAATTTATCAATTTGAAAGAAAATGGATAAGTCAGAAACTGCTTATAAAACTATTGGTGAAGTTGCAAAAATTTTAAAACTACAAGTAAATAAAAAGGGTATCCTACCTACTCATATAATTAGATTTTGGGAAACACAATTTAAGCAAATTAAACCAAAGATATTAAATTCAAACAGAAGATATTATGATGAAAAAACAATTAATCTTCTAAAGAAAGTTAAGTTCCTTTTAAAAGATCAAGGTATGACAATTAATGGCGTAAAAAAGATGTTAAATAATGAAGTTTCTTTAAAGCTTGACGAAATTGCAGATAAATCTATAAAAGCTGAAAATCTAAAAAATAAATTAGTTAAGATTTCTAAAATTATAAAAGAATTGAAATAATATGGCAAAAAAAACTCATGTTAAAGTAAGATTAGTACCTGAAGCTAAGCCTGATAGTTCATTCTTTTATTATGTAAAAAAACCTGCTGGTGGAGAAAAAGCTAAAGTAAAACTTTCAGCTAAAAAATATAATCCTGATACAAGAAAACATGAAATGTTTGTGGAAAAAAAGTTACCGCCACACAGTAAATAACTATTTTTTCTTAAAGTTTCTTTTTTCGTAATCAATATAAGCCCATATCATATTCTTCCATATTCTTTTTGTTATTTTTGGGTCTATTTTATTTTTAACTGATTTTTTTTTTATATTTCTTAAAATAATATTTATTCTTTTTTGATCAATAATTTGGTTTTTTTTATCTTTTAGCTCCAGAACTTTTTTTACAAGATTTGTTCTTTTTTTTATTATTTTGATAAGAGAATTATCAAGTTTATCTAATTCAATTCTAATTTTACTTAATTTTTTTCTTTTTTAAAGGCGACATTTATATATTTGGATTATTAAAAAAATATTATATTTAAGCGCTTATGTATACTGTAAATGTAAAAATTAATAATCAATTATCTTTTTGGTTAATTTCAATGTTTATAATCATTTCAATTATGATCGTCGTTGGTGGTTTGACTAGGTTAACTGACTCTGGTCTTTCAATAACGCAATGGCAATTATTTTCTGGTTTGCTTCCTCCCCTTAACCAAAAAGATTGGTTATTATACTTTAATTTATACAAAGAAATACCTGAGTTTAAATTACAGAATTTCAATATGACCTTACAAGAATTTAAAATAATTTTCTGGTGGGAGTGGGCTCACAGATTTTTAGGAAGAATAATAGGATTATGCTATTTGATTCCACTCATATATTTCTCTTTCAAGTTAAAAATCTCAAAAATCCTAGATTTATATTTTATTTTTTTTCTTATTTGTTTCCAAGGTTTTATTGGTTGGTATATGGTCAGTAGTGGTCTAGTAGATAGGTTGGATGTTAGTCACTTTAGACTTTCTGCTCATTTATTAATTGCTTTTTTGATTTTATCATTAATTTTTTGGAATTACTTAAAATATAAAAACTATAATTATGTTGAAGACGGAATTAATTCAATTTATCCATTTATATTTTTACTTTTAATTTTAATACAAATCGTAGTTGGTGCATTTGTTTCAGGAATGGATGCTGGAAAAATTTATAATTCTTGGCCACTCATGGGTAATACTTATTTTCCAAATGATAATAATTTTGAAAATTTATTTAAATTATCTGCTTTTAGTGATCCTTCATTAGTTCAGTTTATTCATAGAAATCTTGCATATGTAATTGGATTATTTTATGTGTTTATACTTTTTAAAGTCTATATAAATAAAATAACTAAATTATATAAATCAGTTAATATTTTGGGATTTTTTATTATTTTTCAGATTATTTTAGGAATCTTTACAATTTTACTTGGTGCACAAATTTATATTGCTGCTGTACACCAAGTCAGTTCTATTTTTTTAGTAACCTTTTCTGTTTATTTTTTCTTTATAAATACTAAAACTAACTAACTGCTTTAAGCTTTCCTTTTGAGGATTTATTTAAAGCTTGATCTAAATCTTCAATAATATCATCTATATGCTCGATACCTATACACAGTCTAACATAATTTTGAGTTACACCTGAAGCAGCAAGTTCTTTATCATTTAATTGGCTGTGTGTTGTGCTAGCTGGATGAATGGCTAAACTTCTTGCATCACCAATATTTGCAACGTGATAAAACATTTTTAATGACTCAATAAATTTCTTACCAGCTTCGATCCCGTCTTTTAGTTCAATACCAATCATTGGTCCATTTCCACCTTTTAAGTATTGTTTAGCTCTATCTGAAATATGTTTGTCATGTTCAGTCGAGTAAATTACTTTAGTTACTTCTTTATGTTTTTTTAAAAAATTAACTGTTTTTTGGGCATTTTCGCAGTGCTGCTTCATCCTTAAAGCAACGGTCTCTAGACCTTGTATAATTGCAAAAGCATTATCGGGAGCACATGCAGATCCTAGATCTCTCAATAAACAAACTCTTGCACGTACAGCAAAAGGAACATTAGCACCCGTCATTTCAGGTACCGCTTTTCCCCATATAACATTATTATAACTTGGATCTGGCTCATTAAACAATGGTTGTCTTTTAGGATCAGCTGTCCAATCAAAATTCCCACTATCAACAATGCTACCGGCTATTGCTGTTCCATGTCCACCAATATATTTTGTTAAAGAATGAATAACTACAGCAGCTCCATGTTCTATGGGCTTGCATATAACTGGGGCGGCAGTATTATCCATTATTAGAGGAATATTATACCTTCTTCCAATATCTGAAACTTCTTTAATGGGAAAAACTCTTAAATATGGATTAGGTAGAGTTTCACCATAAAAGGCACGTGTGTTTTTATCAATTAGTTTTTCAAAATTTTTAGGATCACTTGGATCAGCATATCTAATCTCTATTCCAAGCTTGCTAAGTGTGTTATTAAATAATGATACAGTACCACCATATAGGTCAGTAGAACTCACAATATTATCACCAGCTTGAGCCACATTTAATACAGCAAAAGATGACGCTGTTTGACCAGATGAAACAGTTACACATGATAAACCACCTTCAAGAGCAGCAACTCTTTTCTCTAATACGTCATTTGTAGGATTCATTATTCTGGTATAAATGTTTCCAAACTCTTTTAGTGAAAACAAATTAGCTGCATGCTCGGTACTATTAAACTCATAGGATGTAGTTCTATATATAGGTACGGCAACAGCATTAGTTGCAGGATCACTCCTGTAATCACCACCATGGACCGCAATAGTCTCAGGATTGTTTCTTTTAGTACTCATTTTATACTCCTTTTTTAGTGCTTTAACTTAATGTAAGGCGCACAATATAGTTCAAATGCCTGCCGATAATTTTATGAAAATTCCTCTTTAGCAGTTTAAAGCCCGCAATAGGATCAAATCGGCTTTATCTTTTTATCAAATTAATACCTATTTTCAAGGTAAATATAAAATTGACATTGATTTTAATAATAGTATTAATCCACGCACAATGACGAAATTCCTTAAAAAAGACCAAATAACATCATCTTGGTATGAAATTGATGCAACTAATGCAGTTGTTGGTAGATTGGCAACAGTCGTTTCAAATATTATAAGAGGAAAAAATAAAACTACATATACTCCACATATGGATGATGGTGATTTTGTTGTTGTTAAAAATATTGAACAAGTAAAATTCACAGGAAAAAAGTTTCAAGACAAGAAGTATTACAGACATACAGGTCACCCTGGTGGAATTAAGATTGCTACACCTGAAAAATTACATGATAAAAAACCAGGTGAAACTTTAAAACTTGCAGTTAAAAGAATGTTGCCTGGAGGTGTCTTGGGTCGAAAACAATTAACTAAATTAAAAATTTATGCAGGCAATGATCACCCTCATTCTGCACAAAATCCTACAATCATTGAATTAAATAAATTGAACAGTAAAAATTTAGCTAGAAACTAATATGGAAAATATTCAAACTTCTTCAAAATCCACTAAACTTAAATTAGATTTTAAAGATAGTAAATATGCAACTGGTAGAAGAAAAACTTCTATTGCGAAAGTTTGGTTGAAAAAAGGATCTGGTAAAATATATGTAAATGGTAAATTATTTAGTGATTATTTTGCAGACGAAACTCATAAAATGCAAATTACAAGACCTTTTGAGATTATAAATCAGTCTACAGATTACGATGTTAGATGTAGCGTGAAAGGTGGTGGACCGACTGGTCAAGCTGGTGCAATGGTTCATGGTATATCCAAAGCATTAGTTTTATTTGATGAAAATTTAAAAGGTACATTAAAAACAGAAAAACTTACCACTAGAGACTCTCGAGCAGTTGAGAGGAAAAAACCTGGTAGAAGAAAAGCTAGAAGAAGCTTTCAATTCTCTAAAAGATAATTTTTTTTTAATATTTAACTGTTATAATATAAAATGCCTAAGCTTAATGCGTTAGTCGCTGGATCAACTGGATATATTGGTACTCAATTAATTAAGATATTAGTTAAGCACAAATATATAAATATAAAATATCTATGTGGTGCTACTTCAGTAGGAAAGAGCATTTCTTCTTATGAGAAGTCATTATCAAAATATAAATTACCTAAAATAAAAAAATTTAATAAAAATTTATTAAATGATGTTGATATAATTTTTACAGCTCTACCAAATGGAGAAGCTCAAGATATATCTAAATATTTAAATAAAAAAAATATTTTAATTGATTTAGCTGCAGATTTTAGACTTGAAAAGGCTTCAGAATATAAAAAATGGTATAAGCAAAATCATCGAGCAGTTAAACTTATAACAAAAAGTATTTATTCACTTCCTGAAATTAATAGAAAAGAACTTAAAAAGTATAATATTATTTCAAGTCCTGGCTGTTATCCAACATCTATACTTTTGCCACTAATACCTTTATTTAAAAAAAATCTTGTCAACGTCAAAAACGTAATAATAGATTCTAAATCTGGTTATTCTGGTGCTGGAAGAGGTGTCCATAAAAAATACAAAAATAAAAATTTATATGAATCCTTAAGTGCATATGGTGTTGGAAGTCATCGACATAATTCAGAAATTGATCATATGTTAAAAAAGTTTACCAAGAAAAAAATTGAGATAAGTTTTACACCTCATTTATCTCCAATGTTTAGAGGTATTTTAAGTACAATTTATTTAGATTTAAATAAAAATGTAAATCAATCAAAAATAATAAGTCTATTATCAAAATTCTATAAAAAAGAAAAATTTGTGAAGATTTCCAAATCAAATACTCTCATAGGTACAAATGATGTTATTAATACTAACAATTGTCTAATTTCAGTCTGTAAATCAAAATTTAATAATAAAATTATTATACTGTCGGCTATAGATAACTTAATAAAAGGTGGAGCAGGTCAAGCAGTGCAAAGTCTAAATAATAGATTTAATTATCCTGAAACAACTGGATTAACATGAGATTAATATTAAGTTTATTTATAATATTACTAATTAATAATTGTTCTTTAAACAAAGATTCTCAATATTGGACTGAAGACTCTATTCAGAAGAATGACGAGCAAAAAAAACTTTCAAAAATATTAAAAAAATCAAAAGATATAACCACAATGACTTTGGAAGAGTATAAAATATATATAGAAGACTATACGAAAAAAAGTAATTATCCTGATATTAGTAAATGAAAAAAATATATAATATTGCTGTAGTTGGTTTAGGACAAGTTGGTATTTATTTGCTTAATCAGTTAAATCACAAAAAAAAAGCTATTGAAATAAAAACAGGAACTAAAATTAATGTAGTTGCGATATCAGCAAAAAATATTAAAAAAAAAAGAAAATTTAAAATTAATAAGAGAATTTTTTTATACCAATCCTCTTGATATAATTAAAAAACATAAAGTTGATATTTTATTCGAGGCAATAGGATTATCTGACGGTATATCTAAAAAGATTGTAGAGAAATCTTTGAAAAGTAAAGTTCACGTTATTACACCAAATAAAGCATTAATTTCTAAACATGGAAATTATTTAGCAAAATTAGCTGAAAAAAATAATGTTAACTTGGAGTTTGAAGCTTCTGTAGCAGGGGGTATCCCAATCTTAAGATCAATTAAGGAGGGATTAGCAACAAACAAGATCTCAAAAATTTATGGAATATTAAATGGAACTTCAAATTATATCTTATCTGAAATGGAAAATTCTAATCAAAAATTTAATGATGTTCTTATTAAAGCACAAAAACTTGGCTATGCTGAACCAGGCAATCCTAAATTAGATTTAAATGGTTTTGATGCTTTTGCAAAGGTAAGAATTTTATCTGCACTTGCTTTTAATAGTAAAATTTCTCACCATAAATGTTTAATGGAAGGTATAGAAAAGATTGAATTAAAAGATATAAAAATCTCTAATCAATTAGATTTTAGAATAAAACTTCTTGGAATAACTGAATTAAAAAATAATCAACTTTTTGAAACTGTTCACCCATGTTTAGTTAATAAAAAATCCTATATTGGTAATGTTAATGGCGTAATGAATGCAGTAATTTTAGAAGGTAAGCCAGTTGGTGAAAGCATCCTACAAGGTGAAGGTGCAGGTCCTGGTCCT
Source organism: uncultured Pelagibacteraceae bacterium (assembly GCA_902605605.1). Classification (GTDB taxonomy): domain Bacteria; phylum Pseudomonadota; class Alphaproteobacteria; order Pelagibacterales; family Pelagibacteraceae; genus Pelagibacter. The sequence goes on along the minus strand of CACLDI010000001.1, from coordinate 2,176 downwards.
ACTTCATCTTCTTTACTTTCTGACTTATTGTCCATACTTAGAGGCAATATTAAAAAACCTTTTGGAATTCCTTTTGTGCAATTAAAAGCTCTAAAATCTTATAATATAAACAATTATACAAATTCACTATATTTAAGGTTTGAAGTGAGAGATCGACCTGGAGTTTTATCTCAAATTACTAATCGTTTAGCCAAGTATAAAATATCTGTAAAAAGACTTATCCAAACACCTGATAAAAAAACAAATAAAGCTACAATAGTAATCATAACACACAAAACTTCTGAGATAAATTCCAAGAATTGTTTATCTATATTTAAAAAAAATAAAAATATTTTAAAAACACCAACACTTATTAGAGTGCTTGGTTAATGGATATTTATTTAAAACTTTTTGAAGTTTTATTTCCTGTTTTTTTTATGGTGGGTATTGGTTACTTTATTGGTAAAAAAAACCCTAAATTAGATACTTCTTTCATCACAAATTTTGCTGCTAATATTGGAAGCCCTGCAATGGTTTTTTACGCTATCACTACCACTGGTGTCACATTCTCAATGTTTATTGAGTATTTTTGGTATTCTTTAATTGCAATATTTGCTTTTGCTTTAGTAGGTGTAATCTTTTTAGTTTTTTTTAAAAAAAGAAATAATAAGAGAACTTCCTCCATTTGTTTTACCCAACGTTGGTAATATGGGATTGCCGATTTGTTTATTTGCTTATGGTAATTTAGGCTTAGGTATCGCAGCGACTATTTCTTCGTTAGTTATATTTTTTCATTTTACAATAAATGTTTTTTTGGCCAGTAAAAAATTTAGTTTAAAGCTTTTACTTCAAAGCCCACCTGTCTATGCAATAATAATTTCAATTATCTTTATATATTATGAAATTGAAACCCCTGTTTTTTTTAGTTAATACAACTATGATTACTGCTTATACAGCAATATTTTTAATATTAATGTCTTTAGGTATAGCTCTTACGAGATTAAAAGTTTTTTCATTTAAATCTGCATTTATTTCTTCAATATGTAGAGTTTTTATTGGGCCATTAATTGGATTAGGTATTATAAAAATGTTTAATCTATCTGGTTTTGCAGCAGGTGTTTTTTTAATTCAATGTGCTATGCCAAGTGCAGTTTTGACATATTTAATTGGTTCAATGTATTCACCTAAAAAAATTGTTGATAGTATTGCAAGTATGATTGTAGTTTCAACAATTATGTCATTTATAACGTTACCAATTGTTGTATTCTTTGCTTTAAAGTACTTCTATTAAACGATATCTTTCTTTTATGAAGGCAATAATTTTAAATGCATCTGCATGGATGATTGTTCCAGTAATGGATGCTTTTGCTAAATATTTAAGTTCATCGATGGATGTTCTTCAAATTACATGGGCTAGATATTTTTTTACTGTAGTTTTTACATTATCTTTAATGCTTGTTTTTTATAGGCACTCCTTAGTTTGGACAAAAAAACCAGCACTTCAATTAATCAGAGGATTAATTTTTGTTTTTTCTACTTATTTATTCTTTTATGCAATTTCAGAAATTTCTCTTCCAAAAGCTTTAACCTTAGCTTTTGTTGCTCCAATTTGTGTTACAGCCTTATCTCCATTTTTTTTAAATGAGAAAGTAGGGGTGAAAAGGTGGACCGCTGTGTCTTTAGGATTTATCGGAACATTAATTGTAATAAGACCTGGCTTTATTGAGCTTAATTTAGCAACCATGGCCGCATTAGGTAATGGAATTTGCTACGGGTTTTATCTGATAATTACAAGGAAATTGAGCACCTCTGATAATCCTCTTTTAACACTTTTATTATCAGGTTTGATAGGAACTATTATAATAAGTCTATTTATGCCCTCTGTTTGGGTTAATCCCACTTCAAATCAATGGATTTTAATGGCTTTAATCGGCCTTATAGCCTCTGTAGCGCATCTTTTTCTCATATTATCCCTCAAATATGCTGATGCTTCTAAATTAGCTCCTTTGGGCTACACAGAGATAATTACAAATATACTTATTAGTTACTATTTTTTCCATGAATTGCCTGATAATTGGACTTATTTAGGTTTGTTTATTATCGTTCTTAGCGGGCTTTATATTTCTAGAAGAGAATATTTGCTTACTCGTTCTAGTTAATAGTAAATAAATATTTACTAATATATAATGTATTAACT